>JAFQOC010000491.1 GCA_017420845.1 Clostridia bacterium | reverse complement strand
GCTCCGACTCCCGCCATTACGGCCGCATCTCGGACAAGGTCTACCGCTTCTCGGCCATGGATCTCACGGCTGAAGAGCGGGCCACCATCCACGGACACAACGAAAAGGTACGCTTGGATGCCGTGGGACGGACGGTGGAGTTCTATATAAGGCTTATGAAGTCCTGCTGACAACGGGAGAGACAAAGATACAAGATATGCGAAGTCCTACAGACGGTTGAACAGCGAATCATATGCTGAAAACGGAGGAAACATGAAAAAAGTACTTTCCATACTGCTCTGCGGTATTGTTTTGTTGACTTGCTCATTCGGATTGTCCGGTTGCATACTGAACAGAGAAAACCCGTATCCCTACCGCGGAGACTGTAAAGAGCTGTACACCGCCGCCATTTACAGCATTCCTGCCGCCGAGGGGTATATGGTTCATGGCGAGGGAGCGTTCGGCTCGGAAATTTTCGTGTGGGAACAGGACGACTATGGCCGAACACTGTTCGCTTACTGCGAAGACGTGTATCAGAATATTTTCGGACTGGTGATTGCCCAGGCCTATGACGAAGCCAACGTATACGTGTATCCGGATGTCAATTACGTATTGACCTTTACCGAGCCCGTGGCCGTGCCCGAGGAAGAGCGGGACGATTCCTTGAAAATCAGAACCGAAGCGTTTTACTCGGAGGCTAAGGATGCGTTAAAGGAGAAGAACGATTGGAATCAACCGTTGGATAAAAGCAAATGCGTTTCGTATCCCATCACGGATCATAAGGCTTGGGGGGACAATGTATACGCGCTGAATGAGGATCAATGCAATGAAATATTGAACGGGTATACCGAAACGCTGAATTTCGTGAATCCCAACGACACCCCATACCGACACAGCCGTGTTTTGCAGGTTGATTCCGAAGGCAGAGTCCTGCACGAGATTGAAGGCAGCCACACCCATTACGACAGGCTGGAATGGAACAAATGGGATCCCTACGCCAAGGATTTCACGTATTACGACATGATCCTGTGGGTCATTACCGATCAGGACGGGAATTATGATGTGGAAAAAGGCATACTGGTTATGTATTCCCAAGCCAATGAATCGGACAATCGCTATATATACGACGCGGAGGCTGTTTTGACCTTCAAAAAGCAAAACAATTGGACAAACGCGTACTGCGGCGAATGACCGTCCCCTCCCATATGAAGCAGAAAAGCCACGGCTCGCCGTGGCTTTGTTTTATGGTACGGTCAAGCGTTGGTTTCCGGCTCGGGCAGGATGATCTGCACCCCGAACATCCCGAACTCCTCGAAATAGTCGATCATGCCGTGGTAGTCGGCCACGATGCGCTCCACGATGCGGTGGCCCAGGCCGTGGGCGTCCCCCTTGGGCTTGGTGGAGCGCAGCTCGGGGTTGGTGGCCAGCACAGACTGCCCCACCGTGTTCTTGCAGATGATGATGCGGTTGTCGTTCTGCCTTGTGAACAGAAGCTCGATGCGCTTCTCGGGAAGCCCCTCCACCGCCTCCACGGCGTTGTCCAGGATGTTGCCGATCAGGCAGGCCAGATCCGCGTCCCGAATGTCTGACAGATCTCCCACCGCACCCGACACGATGACCTTGGTGTCCTTCAGGGCGCAGAGCTTGGAGTTGATGAGGTAATCCAAAGTAGGGTTGTCGGAGCGGATGAGCTTGCCCATCTGCCCCACCTGGGGAATGAGATTTTCCACGTAGTTGCGGCATTCCTCGGCCTTGCCTCGGTCCAGATACCCCGCCATGACGGTGAGGTGCTGCTTCATGTCGTGCTGGACCTTGCGGACGTTTTCCCAGACCGCGGCGGCGTTTTTGTGCCGCTCCTCCTCAAAGGCCATCTTTTCCTCCAACAGCTTCAGCTCGTAGCGGCTCCGCTGTAATCGCTGGATCTGCACCAGCAGGACGTACAGAAAGACGTTGATGAGGATGAAGGCCCCCACGATGATGAGCAGGGGAGCCTGGTAGGCTGCCTCGGTGGAGATGGCCACCGTCATGGCCGCCCCCAGACCCAGGATGGTGGTCAGGGACAGGGCGAAGGTCAGGATCCCGTTGCGGATGTCCATCCCCTCCTCGGCGCGGAAGACGTGGAGGATGAGCATGAGGATGGCGAAAAGGGAGGTTTTGTGGAGCAGGATGTAGATGTAACGGCTGATGCCCACCGACCCCTGCATGAGGGAATCCAGATCTTCCACGAACAGGGACAGGACCATGTAGATCAGGCTGGACAGCAGGATGAAGACGATCTCGTACACGCAGGGCGCCACCAGAGCAGGGAAGATTCTTTTGCGGCTTTGAAATGCACCCGAGACCCACAGGGAAAAGGCGATTGAGAGCAGCAGCACGGCCACCGAAATGGCGGTATAGAACCCGGGGATCAGAAAGTCTCCCGCCAACACGATGCCGTAGTGGGCCAGCACCGCGGGGATGCTCCACTTACTGCTCCTCCAGGTCAAGCCGTGAAAGCGGAGGATGAAGTGAACGCACAGGATGCTGTCGTACAGGGAGATGGCCAGCTCCACGATGAAGCCGATCAGCTGGGAGGTATTCATCTTGTCAGCCTCCTTCGGGTGAATTGCATATACGCCTCGCGGAAGGCGGTCAGCTTGCGGCGGCTGACGTACAGGGTGGCCCCATTGTCCATGCGGAGGGCCCCATCGTCTCCCACGGCGCGGATATGCTCCAGATTCACCAGATACCCCTGGTGGATGCGGAAGAAATCATACCCCGCCACCAATTCCTCGGCGGCAGATAAAGTGCTCCGACAGCGAAAAGCCTCCCCGTCGGCGGTGCGGACGGTGTAGTAGTTGCCCTCCCCCTCCAGGTAGAGGATATCCCGCAGGCGCAGGGTCAGCTCCCCCTCGATGGTGTGGACGGTGACCGTCTCGCTGTCCATCATGCACTTCTCCACCACTTTCTGGAGGGTCACGGGAAGCTCCTCCTCCAGGTGGGACTTCCGCAAGAAGCGGAAGGGGGCGTACTCAAAGGAGCTGTACACGAAATCGTCGTAGGCCGAGACGAAGATGATGACGGTATCGGGGGCGCGGCTTCCCAGATCCGAGGCCAGCTCAAAGCCCCCCATCCCCGGCATATCAATGTCTAAAAAAAGGATATGAATGGAGGACTCCCGCAGGTAGCGCAGAACCTCCTCTCCCGAGGAAAAGGCGGCGGTGATGCGGCACTCCACCCGCTCGGGCAGGATATGGGCGCACAGCTCCCGAAGCCGCGCTGTCAGCTGATGGGCAAATTGGGGATTGTCGTCGCAAACGGCAATGGTCAGCATGACGGACTCCTTTCGGTTGGTTTGTTCTGCTCCTATTATACCACATCCCGCCCCCCTTGTCAATCATTCCACCCCCTCCCCCGCCTACCGATTATCCCAAAACGCGACCGATTATCCCACTTTCGCCGTTTGCCTGAATTTTTGTGCTATACTGTACCCATCCGAGGGGGAAGCACCTCCCCCACCCAATACCAACGGAAGGAGACAAGCACCCATGGCCAAGCGAAAAACACACCTGGACCGACTGCTGGCCGCTATCGAAAAGAAGCGACGACTCAGCCTGCGGGAGCTGGGAAAAACCGACCTGTACGGAGGGGCTGTCGGCGTCGAGGATGTCACGGAATGGTACGATGCCCTGATTCAAGCCGTCAAACGCGCCCCCCCGACTGAGCGGGTAGGGGTACTGCGTATCCTGGAGGACGGCGGCGGACTGATCAGTGGTGTGGCGTACGAGTACCGTTCTGAAAAAGCTACCGAACACGGCATTGCCGGAAATGGCGAAACCGTGTTCGTCATTGAAAGTCGGATTCCGTAGAAAGCGTCGGCTTTTTGAGAGATTGTATTTTCGTCGGTTGTATCATGTTCAAATTTGGGTTTGTCGGTGCGTTGGGTTTCTAATGGTAAGGGGGTTCTGGGGCGAAGCCCCCAGAACCTAAAACGGATGGCCGGCAGTGCCGAGGGCGGCCTTGAGCGCCTCGGCGCGCACCGGTAGGTGCAAGAAAATCGCTGTGAGCCAATGGATTTTTGGCAAATCCATTGTCCGT
>JAFQOC010000490.1 GCA_017420845.1 Clostridia bacterium | reverse complement strand
TCTGCAGGAAGCTGAAGACCAACCCGGTGCCCTTCATCATTGGCATTGCGGTGTCCTCCAACCTGCAGGGCGCGGCGACTCTGGTGGGCGACACCACCTCCATCCTGCTGGGCGGCTACGCCGGCATGAACTTCTTTGACTTCTTTTGGTTCCTCGGCCGTCCCGGTATCTTCTGGGCGGTAGAGCTGGGCGCGGCGCTGACCGCCCTCATTCTGCTCTTCATCTTCCGCAAGGAGACCAGCCCTTTGAAGCTCACCGACAAGACCGTGGTCACCGATTTCGTTCCCTCCTACCTCATGGTGGGTGTCGTGGTGGCGCTGATCCTGGCCTCCTTCATCCCCCGGCCCGCAGGCGGCGCGCTTCTGACTCTGTACGACCTCCGCAACGGTATCATCTGCATGGTACTGCTGTTGGTGGGTATCGTGATCAATCTCTGCCGAACCAAGAGTCTGGCTTCCACCAAGGGCGTGTTCAGGGAGATGGACTACCAGACCCTGCTCCTGTTGGCTTCCCTCTTCGTGGTCATCCGGGGCATCACCTCGGCGGGGGTCATCGACAAGCTGGCCGAGCTTCTGGTGAGCCTCGGCGGCGGCAATCTGTTCCTCATGTACACCGTCATCGTCTTCGCCTCGGTGCTGATCTCGGCGGTGGTGGACAACATCCCCTACGTGCTGACCATGCTCCCCGTGGTGACGGGAGTGGCCCAGGCCATGGGGGTGGAGCCTTACGTGCTGTACTTCGGTCTGCTAGTCGGCGCGACTCTGGGCGGAAACATTACTCCCATCGGCGCCAGCGCGAACATCACGGGTATCGGTATCCTCCGCAAGGAGGGGCATGAGGTCCGTGCCAAGGACTTTATGAAGATCAGCGTGCCGTTTACCTTGACGGTGGTGCTTTCGGGGTATTTGTTTATTTGGGTTTTCTGGGGGTTGCTGTGATTCACGCCCGAAGGGCATATCTCGCCCGCAGGGCACATCGCGCCCACGGGGCATATCTCGCCCGAAGGGCATCTCGCGCGCCGTTCAGGCGCTTCATTCCATAATTCAAGGAGATCCTACCATGGACAAGATCACCATACGCGAGCTTTCCATAGACCTGACCGTTGACATCACGAAAGTATGCGATCCCGTCAGAGGCCGCAGTATCTTCATCAACCAGCTTCTCCGCGCTTGTTCCTCCATAGGTGCGAACGCCAGCGAGGCCAGATATGCGCAGAGTAACGCAGACTTCATCAACAAGCTTGAGATTGCTTTGAAGGAGTGTAACGAGACCGATTACTGGTTGGAAATACTGGTACGGACTGACTCCATCAGTCAGGACGATTATCGCAGATTGTGCAACAAATGCAGCCACATCAAGCGGAAGCTGATTGCCTCCATTACGACGGTCAAAAACAGAAAGAATATGCAGTACCCAACAGAACCGCTACCTTAAAGTAATTGCGATATGCCCTTCGGGCGCGATATGCCTGCGGCGCGATATGCCCGTTGGGCGCGATATGCCCTTCGGGCGTGAAAGGAATCTATCATGAACATCATCCACACCACCCTCAACATCGGCGCCACCGCGCCCTTTACCATCATCCACCTCTCCGACACCCACCTGACCTACGCCGATCTCCGGGACGGCCAGCGCAAGGTGGATCTGGTGGGCTGGCGGCTTCCCTCCTTCCCCAACGCCGAGAAGGTGTTGGCCGAGGCGGGGGAGCTGTCCCGCGAGCTGAACGCCCCCATCTTCCACACGGGGGATCTCATTGATTTCGTGTCCCTGGCCAATCTGGAAGCGGTGAAGGCCTTTACCGACACCCACGACATCTACATGGCCACGGGCAACCATGAGTTTTCCCTTTACGTGGGGGAGGCCAAGGAGGACGCGGCCTATCGCAACCAAAGTCTGCCCGCCGTGCAGGCATGCTTCAAGAATAACATCCGCATGGATTCCCGTGTGGTGAACGGGGTCAACTTTGTGGCTCTGGATAACGGGTACTACCTCTTTGAGCCCGAGCAGTTCGAGTTTTTGAAGGGTGAGGTGGCCAAAGGTCTGCCCATCGTGCTGATGATGCACACCCCGCTGTACGATCCCAAGTTTTATGAACGGATGATGAGCTACTGTCCCTGCGCTTACCTCATGGGGGTACCCGAGGAGCTGATGCAGGGGTATCCCCCCGATCGGTATATTCAGCAGAAAGCGGACGAGGTGACTCTGGAGATGATGGAATACATCGCAAAAGAGCCTCTGATCAAGTACATTCTGACGGGGCATCAGCATTTTGATTTTGAGAGTATGTACGCCGAGAGGATCCCCCAGATCGAGACGGGGATGGAGACGGCGAGGGTGATTGAGTTTTTTTGACGGAGGGTCGGTATGAACAACCAAATTTCCAAAAATGATATGATTGAATATGCCAAAAAGCACCTCAAGGAACGGGGCTTTAAGAAAAAAGCACTGCGCTGGACAAAGGATATGGGAGAGTTCACCGTGTGCTTCTTCCTGCAGGGCAGTTCCTATGGCAAAGAGGATTACTACATTCGTCCCGGTGTGTGGATAAACGCCGTAGGAACCGATAGCTATTACGGTCATTTCAGCACCGAGATTCAACAGACGACCACCGAAGCTGTGATGACGGAATTCGATGAATTCGTGCGTATCTGGACGGACAAAGGACACATCAAACGGATCGTTGACGAGTTTTTGGTCTGGGACAAGCGCAACCCTTTAGAGAAACGCCGCGCCGGTGAGGTGGATTACGAGAAAGATCCCGTTCCCTCGCGCGTGTGCTTTTCCATCCCGCAAAACGCAATGAAGTTCATTTTGGAACACTTTGATTGAAAACATGACATAACGAAAGGAACCAACCATGCTCCCCTGCCCCTACGCCAAAAAATGCGGAGGCTGCTCCCTCCAGAACCTCCCCTATGAAGAACAGCTCCACTTGAAGCAGGCCAAGCTGATAAAGCTCCTTGGCCGTTTTGGCCGTGTGGAGGAGATCATCGGCATGGAGGATCCCACCCATTACCGCAATAAGATCCAGGCGGCCTTCCGTTCCAAGAGCGGTAAGGTGGTGTCGGGGGTGTACCAATCCGCCTCCCGCCGTATCGTGGAGGTGGAGTCCTGTATGCTGGAGGACGAGTGCGCCGCGCCCATCCTGGCTACTATCCGCAAGCTCTGCGCGTCCATGAAAATCCGCCCTTATGATCTGGAGTCGGGACAGGGCTTTCTGCGGCACGTCCTGATCCGCAAGGGGTTTGTCAGCGGTGAGATCATGGTGGTGCTGGTGACCACAAAAGGCGAGTTCCGCTCGGAGCGGTCCTTTATCAATGAGCTTTTGCGCCGCCATCCCGAGATCACCACGGTGGTGCGGAATATCAACCCCACCGACACCGCCCTGTTTCTGGGGAGCGAGAGCCATATCCTCCACGGTGAGGGGTACATCACCGACCGTCTGTGCGGGCTGGAGTTCCGCATCAGCCCCCGCTCCTTCTACCAGGTCAATCCCGTCCAGACCGAGGTACTCTACGGCAAGGCCAGGGAGTTCGCAGGGCTGACAGGCAAGGAGACGGTGATCGACGCCTACT
>JAFQOC010000489.1 GCA_017420845.1 Clostridia bacterium | reverse complement strand
GGATCCCAAGAACAACCCCATCGAGTACATCCTGGAGTGCATCAAGACCATCTACTCGGTGCACCACAAGAACGGCGACATCCGCCGCGTCAACGTCAACATCGCCGCCACCACGGTAGAGAACTACCGTAAGCTCAAGGAGGCGGGCATCGGCACCTACATCCTCTTCCAGGAGACCTACCACAAGGAGAGCTACCTGAAGCTCCATCCCACGGGCCCCAAGCACGACTACGACTACCACACCGAGGCCATGGACCGCGCCATGGAGGGCGGTATCGACGACGTGGGTCTGGGCGTCCTCTTCGGTCTGGAGCTCTACAAGTACGAGTTCGCGGGACTCATCATGCACGCCGAGCATCTGGAGGCGGTTCACGGCGTGGGCCCCCACACCATCAGCGTGCCCCGTCTGAAGCGTGCCTCCGACATTGATCCCGACCAGTTCGACAACGGCATTGACGACGAGACCTTCGCCCACATCACCGCCTGCATCCGTCTGGCGGTTCCTTACACGGGCATGATCATCTCCACCCGTGAGAGCGAGGCCGTCCGCTCCCGCCTGCTCCATTTGGGCATCTCCCAGGTCAGCGGCGGCTCCCGTACCTCGGTGGGCGGCTACGCCGGCTACTCCCCCGACGAGCGTCCCCACGACACCGAGCAGTTCGACGTGTCGGATCAGCGTTCCCTGGACGAGGTGGTGCGCTGGCTCATGGAGAACGGCCACATTCCCTCCTTCTGCACTGCCTGCTACCGCGAAGGCCGCACCGGCGACCGCTTCATGAGCCTGTGCAAGAGCGGCCAGATCCTCAACTGCTGCCACCCCAACGCCCTCATGACCCTGTCCGAGTACCTGGAGGACTACGCCTCCCCCGAAACCAAGGCCATTGGCTACGAGATGATCGCCCGCGAGCTGGGCCGTATCCCCAAGGAGAAGGTGCGCACCATCGCCGAGCAGAATATCAAGGATATCCGCAATTCCAATCGGAGAGATTTCCGGTTCTGATTGTCAAATTTGAAATTCCCTCCGCCTATCCCCCCGCGCAAGGAGACACGCTATGATTTTCACCCTACCTCCCATAGGCAAGGAAGCCATTCCGCTCCCCCACTTTCCCACGCGGCACCAAGCCTTCATCTTTCGGGCGTGTGAATACATTCCCGTGGAGAAGATCGCGCGAACACTGGGCACCGACACCGAGACTGTCCGCCGCGCCATGTCCGACATGGGACTCCCGGATTTTGCCCCCGGGAATCTGTGGATGGAGAGAGGCTACATCACGATCATTCGCCGCATGTGGCACATTTTACCCTACGATCAGCTGTGCGAGTTGCTGGACACCGACGAGCAAAGCCTGGCCCGCTTGATGCGGGATGAGGATTTTCTGGACGTCAAGCTATCCGAGAAGCCGAGGTGCGACAGAGTACGCTGGCGAGAGCTCACCGACACCGAAAGAAAGCGGACGAAAGAGATCAAAGGGGTGATGCAGACCCTCGATTTTTCAGGGAAAGCCCCCTTTGATTTCGATTACCCCGTGCCCCGTTTGGATTTTTCGGGCGAGGCATGCTTTGACACGCGGATGATCTACGCGTTTTCGGGGCTCTACCGATACGCCTTTGACATGGACAGCACAGACTACCTCCCCGACGAGCAGCTGACCGCCTATCGGGATCTCGGCATCAACGGGATCTGGACGCAAGGCATCCTCTCTCAACTAACCGAGTTCCCCTTTGATCCCGCTATTTCCGCAGGATATGAAAAGCGGCTGGAGCGGCTTCGCGCCATGACCGAGCGACTGGATCAGTACGGGATCAAGCTGTACCTGTACCTGAACGAGCCCCGCAGTATGCCCCTTGCGTTCTTTAAGGATCACCCCCACCTCCAAGGCCACGTTATGAACGGCGACGCCTGCCTGTGCGTATCCACAAAGGAGGTATCGGATTATCTGCGAAACGCCGTGGAGTCTGTCTGCCGCGCGGCCCCCAAGTTGGGAGGCTTCTTTACCATCACCCGCTCCGAGAATCTGACCAACTGCTACTCCCACGCGGGGGAGGCGGGTCAGCCCTGTTCCTGCCCCCGATGCCGGGAAAAGACCGTGGGAGAGGTGATTTCCCACACCATCCGCTGTATACAGGAGGGTGCCCACCGCGTTGATCCCCGCATCAAGGTATTCGCGTGGAGCTGGCGCTGGGACTCCCACAGCGAGGAGATCATCCGACACCTCCCCAAGGGCGTTATCCTTCTGTCCCAGAGCGAGCTGGATATGCCCTTTGAGATCGGCGGTGTCAAGGGAAACGTGCTGGATTACTCCATGAGCATCGTAGGCCCCGGCGAGCTGGCCAAAAAAGAGTGGGCCGTAGCGCGGGAGGTGGGCTTGGAGGTGGGCGCGAAGGTACAGATCAATACCACGTGGGAGGCCTCCACCATCCCCGCCATCCCCGTCTCCCCGTCCATTAGGGCCCATATGGAGAGGCTACGAAACGAAAACGTCCGTCACCTGCTCCTCAGTTGGACGCTGGGCGGCTATCCCTCGCGGAATATTGCCGCCGCCGCAACCTACTTTTACCAGTCCTGCTACGCCGAAAAAGGGGAGGGGTCTCCCACCGAGGCGGAAAACCGCTTTTCCGAGGCCTTTTCGGAATTCCCCTTCCACATCCAAACCCTCTATCTGGGCCCGCAGAACGCGGGGCCGTCCAATCTGCTTTTTGAAAGCCCCACCGGCTACAAGGCAACCATGACCTGCTTTGCCTACGACGATCTGGAGGCCTGGAGAAGCATATACCCCGTGGACACCTTCGAATTACAGTTTGAACACCTGTGCGAGACATGGAAGCGCGGTTTGGACAGACTCGACGAGGGAAATGACAGCGAGATGGCGGTCATGGCCAAGGGAGCCTACTGCCTGTTCGCCTCATCCCTGAATCAGATACGGTTCATCCGCGCCAGAGATGAGGGGCGGTATGCCGACGCGGCTCGCGCGGCCGAGGACGAGCTGGATATATCCATGAAAATGCTTTCGCTGATGAACCAAAACGCGGCCATTGGCTACGAGGCGGCCAATCATTACTATTTCTCCAAGAACCAGCTGGCGGAAAAGATTCTGAACTGCCTGTACATGATCCGCCGCTTTCAAGCTGTACCGTAAACCCAAGGCGCCCCCGACACACGCCCCCGAAAGGAGTCAACCATGAACAACCTCAACCAAACCGCCTCCGCCGACCGTATCCACATCGGCTTCTTCGGCCTGCGCAACGCGGGCAAGTCCTCCCTGGTCAACGCCGTCACGGGGCAGTCCCTGTCGGTAGTCTCGGACGTGGCGGGCACCACCACCGATCCCGTGAAGAAGGCCATGGAGCTTTTGCCCCTGGGTCCCGTGGTCATCATCGACACCCCCGGCCTGGACGACGAGGGAATGCTGGGTGAGCTCCGCGTCCAAAAGGCCCGGGAGGTGCTGGCCACCGTCCATATCGCCGTGCTGGTGGTGGACGCCGCACGCGGCATGACCGAGCTGGACGACACCCTCGTATCCCTCTTTGAGGAACGCAAGCTCCCCTACCTCATCGCCCTCAATAAGTGCGACCTCCTGACTGAAGAGAAAGCCCTCTCACCCGCCTGCGGCGGGAGCTCCCCCAAGGGGGGAGCCTTACAGAAAGCCTCCCCCTCTGGGGGAGGTGGCGCGCCCGTAGGGTGCGACGGAGAGGGTCCAAACGACACCCGTATCATTCCCGTCAGCGCGGCCACGGGCATGGGCGTCATTGAACTGAAGGAGGCCATCGCCGCCCACGCCAAGGGTCTGGGCAACACCCGCAAGCTGGTCTCCGACCTGCTCGGTCCCGACGATCTGGTGGTGCTGGTCATTCCCATCGACGAGTCCGCCCCCAAGGGCCGCTTGATCCTTCCCCAACAGAACACCATCCGCGACATCCTGGACAGCCATTGCACCGTGGTAGTCTGTCAGGATACCGAGCTGAAGAAGACCCTGTCCATGCTGGCGGTCAAGCCCGCTTTGGTCATCACCGACTCCCAGGCCTTCGGTCGCGTCGCCAAGGACGTCCCCGACGATATTCCCCTGACCTCCTTCTCCATCCTCTTCGCCCGCTACAAGGGGGATCTTCCCTCCCTCGTCCGCGGCGCGGTGGCCCTCTCCACCTTGAAGGACGGCGACCGCGTGATCATCGCCGAGGGATGTACCCACCACCGCCAATGCGGGGACATCGGATCCGTGAAGATCCCCCGCTGGGTGGAGCAGTTCTCGGGAGCCAAGCCCCAATATACCTTCACCTCGGGGGGCGAGTTCCCTCATGATCTGTCGGATTACAAGCTCATCATCCATTGCGGCGGCTGTATGCTCAACGAAAAGGAGATGGCCCACCGCATGGAGATCGCCGAAAAGGCAGGAGTTCCCATGGTCAACTACGGCGTGGCCATCGCCCACATCCACGGCATCCTCAAAAAGAGCCTCGCCCCCTTCCCCGAGGTGGCGGCTATGCTGGAGTGATCCCGCCGCACGAAAGAAAGACCGTTAAGGCTCAAATCCTTAACGGTCTGTTTTTTCATCTATCAGAGCGACCACAGCTCCCGCGCCCCCGTCGAGATCGCCGCCGCCCCCGCGCCCAGGGCCTTGAATATCTCCTCCTTGGTCTCGATCAGCCCCCCCGCGATAACGGGGATGGCGGTCTCGGAGGCCATGCGGGTCACCGCCTTGTAGGCGATGCCGGGGAGCAGCTCGATCATATCAGGGCGGGTCTGTCGGATGCTCTCCAGAGCGGTGGAGACGGATCGGGAATCCACCATGAAGAAGCGCTGGATGCAGGTGATTCCCGCCTCCCTGGCGGCGTGGATGCACCCCGAGCGGGTGGAAATGATGCCGTCGGGCTTCATGGAGGCGAGAAACTCCACCCCCGCTCCGTCCTTGGACAGCCCCTCCACCAGATCCATGTGGATGAAGAGCTGCTTCCCCGCCTCGCGGGCCAGCTCCATGCGGTGGCTCAGGGTGGACAGGGTGGCGTGGAGAAGGAACACCACCTCCACGTCGGAGCGCAGAGCGGCGTTCAGCTCCTCGGCGGTCTTGACGGCGGCGATGACGGGGCTTTCTTCAAAGTAGAGTCGGGGCATAATGGCTCCTTTCGGGAATGCAAAATCTCCGGGCAAAGCTCGGGCAAATGCAAAATGCGAAATTATTTATCAGACAAGGCTTTTCAGGTATATGGAGACTTGGTTGCCTTTGGCGTTGGTATAGACCGCGCCGCTCGTCTCAAAGCCCAAAGCCGTGTGGAGAGCGATGCTGGCGGTGTTGTCGGTGCGTATCTGCTGGGAGACGATCTTGTAGCCCTTTTGGTGCGCCAGCTCCATGGCCAAAGTCATGGCCTCCTTGGCGTAGCCCCGACGGCGGTACGGGGAGAATATCTCGGGGCCGATGGAGACCGCCTCGGAGGTGTGCCGGTACAGGGAGATCATCCCCACAAGGGTCTCACCCTGCCACACGCCCAGCATGGCGAAGTCGCGGCCATTGTACTTCCCCGTATTCCATTCCGCGATCAAGGCCTTCACCTCCGCAGGATCCATATGGGGATCCAGGGCTTCCCGAAGAAGGGGCACTTGATGATCGGTAAAGGCTCGTAAGGTGATCATGGGGGTCGCTCCTCCTTCTTCTTGTATTATCCCTATCATAACACAGGATCCGCGGAAAGTCAAGCCCTCCGCGGATCTATTTTTATTGGCGATATCCGATTTTCTCGGTAGGGGCGCACCTATGTGTGCGCCCGCTCTGTACGGAAAAGGATAGGGCGC
>JAFQOC010000488.1 GCA_017420845.1 Clostridia bacterium | reverse complement strand
GTGGACTACTACCTGAACCAGAAGTTCGAGGATCAGTACAAGGCCAAGATCACCAACAAGAATATCGAAGATGCCGCCGGTAAGGATCAGACCAAGGCTGACGTCCGCACCACCCTGCTGGCTATGAACAAGGTGGGCGAGAACAAGGCCGTCTTCACGGACGAGGATACCGATGCCTACAAGAAGGCCGCTTACGAGCTGGCAAACATCATCAACAACTCCGTCAAGATCGAGACCGCCAAGGTAACCGAGACCTCCGCCGCTTGGGCAGATCCCAAGGGCACCTCCGCAACCGATCTCCAGAAGTGGCTGTTCGGTGACGGTCGCAAGGCAGATGATTTCACCGTTCTGGAAGCCAAGACCACCAGCAAGGATAAGGATGGCAAGGAGACCACCACCACCACCTATACCTGGTACCAGGTTGACGAGCCCCTGGTTCTGGATACCGAAAAGACCAAGAACGCCTACTACATCCAGCTGACCGACGACGCCTCCACCGTGGAGAACGCCATGACCGCTACCCAGAAGGCCGAGGCCTTCTACAACGCTCTGTCCGAGAGCAAGACTCCCGAGAAGTTCAAGGAGCTGGTGGAGAAGTACGCTCCCGCCTACTCCGCTGAGCTGATCGAGCAGATCTCCCACAAGACCATGAAGACCACCAACGAGGCTCTGGCCGACTGGCTGTATGAGGAGGGCCGCAAGGAGGGCGACATCGCCAAGTTCGAGGTGAAGGGTGACTCCAAGAATCCCGACAAGGTGACCGGCTACTACGTGGCTATGTTCATTGACGAGAACGAGGAGACCTGGCAGCTGAACGGTCGTGACGCCATTGCCAACGAGAAGGTTCTGGAGTGGTACGACGAGGCTGTTAAGAAGTACAACGTTGTGATCGACTACGAGGAGGAGACCACGACCCACGATCACGATCACGACCACGATCATGACGAGACCACCGCGGCATCTACCGAGGCAACCACTAAGGCTCCCACGGAAACTACCGCCGAGCAGACCACTGCCGAGACTCCCACCGAGGCTCCCACCGAGGCTGAGTAATTCAAGAAACATCACGCAGGGTGTCACGCTTCGGCGTGACACCCTGTTCGTTCCTCGCATACAATGAGGGTTGAGCCCCCCCCAAAAAAACCCGCTTCCGCGGTGCCCCAAAGGGGCAGGAAGGATCTTTTATGGTACTGAACGAAAAGCGAACCACCGTAGCCTACCGCTGCCCCGACTGCGGAGGCGGCATCATGAGTGCCGTCGGTCTTTTCAATCTGTCGGCGGACATGGTCAAGCTCAAGTGCACCTGCGGCAAAAGCGAGCTGAAGATTGTCTACGGTCGGGACGGGAACGTCCGTTTGACCGTCCCTTGTCTCATCTGTGCCCAGCCCCATTCCTTTACGGTCAGCTCTACCCTGTTCTTCTCGGATGAGCTTTTCGTTCTTCCCTGCCCTTACTCGGATATCAACATCTGCTTCACGGGTGAAATGAATCAAGTTAAAGCAGAGCTGGCGCGGACCGAGCTGGAGCTTCTGGATATGCTGGAGGAAAACGGCATTACCGACTTTTCCGCCCTCCACGGGGACGAGGAGGATCTTCCCGATCCCCAGATTCTGGACATCGTCCTTTTCGTCATTGACGACATGGATGCCGAGGGCAAGATCTACTGTCGCTGTCATCCCGATCCCAACACGGAAGCCGAGGAAGCCTCCGACTACGGAGAGTGGGACGGCACCCAGAGCCGCTACGAGGCAGAGGTCACGGACAGTGGCATCAAGCTCACCTGCCGTGTATGCGGTGCCTCCACGCTGATCCCCACCGACTCCATGCTGTCCGCCCACGCCTTTTTACACGCGGATAGTGTGCATTTGCATTGACAGAACTTTTCTCTAAGCGCCAACCGCCCGAAAGGGCGGTTTTTCTTTATGCTTCCTACATTTGTGTATCGAAAGACATTTTTCAAATTTGGGTTTATCGGTGCGTTGGGTTGCGGTTAAGCGGGGTGCAGGGGCGGAGCCCC
>JAFQOC010000487.1 GCA_017420845.1 Clostridia bacterium | reverse complement strand
CACCTCCCGCAGGGTCGTATCCTCCCGGAACAGGTCATGTCCGATCTTACCGACCTTGACCATGCCGTCGCTTTCGGGGTCGTAGACCACGTTGGGCAGGATGATCCTTTCTCCCTCCGCGCCGTCACGGGCGGCGAGGATGCCGTAGCGGGTTCCATCCTTATCGGTGTCGAACTCATATACGAATCGCTCGTCGGCTCCCTCCGCCAGTCCGCAGACCGAGCAGTAGCCCTCCGCGAAATCGTGGGGCGTGCGGTCAATGGGATTCGCGACCCGTTCACCGCAGACGGTACAGTACGCTTCGCCCTCTCCCTCCCGGTAGCAGGCGGGCTCGCGGTTGGTATGCCACGTGTCAAGGGTGTGCCCGTTGTCACAGGGGTGGGTCTCCGCCGCGGTCTCGGTTTCCTTTTCCAACTCGGACTCAAACTCAGGGCTCATGCCCTCGGCGGTCTGCTCTGCGGTGGTTCCGCTTTCCGCGGGGGGAGTCTGTTCTCCGTGTCCCATCAGGAACGCCCCCGCGGCGACCCCCGCCGCCACCAGCACGCCAGCCGCCAGGGCGATCCAGCCGCCCTTGGCGACCCACGCCCCAAAGCCTGCCTTGGCGGCAGTACTGTTCCCCGCGGCAGAGAGGGAATAGAGAGGAGGTGTAGCCGCGGTTACCGCCGCCGCGCCGCCCAGTAGGGCCAGGGGCAGAGCCTCGGTCACAAGATCGTCGGGGAGGTTCCCCAGAATTTCATACAGCTGTTCGCCTGTCAGTCTGCTCATACCGTGTACCCCCCTTCGGTCAGGAAGTCTCGAAGCTTGTTGCGGGTCTTTTGGAGGCGCAGAGCCACGGCGTTGGGGGTCAGCTCCCAGTGGGCGGCCAGATCCTTCACCGACATACTGTGCCAGTAGCGGCCTACAAATAGCTTGCGCTCATCCTCGTCCAGCCCCCGCAGGAATTCTGCAAGAAGCTCGGGGAGAATGTCGGCACGGGACTCGTCCACGGGAATGCAGTCCTCCAGCTCCTCAAAGGACACCGTCAGCTCGCGGTTGTGGCGGTCTCGGCGCAGATCGCGGAGGCGGTTGAGGGACAGGTTGCGGGTGATGCGACACACAAAGGCGCAGAGGGAATTTGGCTTTGTGGGGGGAATGGCGTTCCAGGTTTTGAGATAGGTATCGTTGACGCATTCCTCGGCGTCGGGGCGGCTGTCCAGTATGTTCATGGACACCTGCATACAGGCCTTGCCATAACTTTTGTCGGTCTCGGCAATGGCCTGCTCGTTGCGGTCAAAATACAGCGCGATAATCTCTTGGTCGTTCATAGGTTCCTCCTTAGTCCGAATGTCTCTGTATGTAACTATTCAGCCGATATGTAAAATTGCGGTTTAGCGGTCGGTTGAAAAGCCTATGGTAGGGGCCGGCGCCCACGACGGCCCGTCACCAATCAACCAAAATATGTTGTCGGATCTATGTTTTTTTGGGGCGTCGAAGGCGCCGCCCCCTACCGATGGTTTTTTAAAACACACCGATAAACCCAAATTGAAAGTCAACTGAATCGTTACCTCTGTATCTATTATGACACCGTTTTATGTCCCGATATGTCCGTTTTTTTGAAATTTTGTAAAAAACTGTAAAAAAGCAAAAAAAACCAAGTCCCGTGAAAATTCCTCCCGCACTCGCATAATCCCGCGGCCATCGGAGCACACTATCCCCAAATACACCGAACGGGGGTATCCTCATGGATCCGAAATACACCGCCGACAAAACGGCTTCCCATACGCAGCCCGACACCGAAACCGCCGCCTCCGACACCACCCCGACCATGCAGACGGTCATGGAGCAGCTCCCTCTGCCACGGGCGCTGAAGGATTGGCTGGTCTGTGTCCGCAAGCCCGCCATTTCCCTGCAATACCGGATCGACAAGCGGCACGTTCCCGATCTGGACGCCGAGCCCAAGACGGCCTCGGACTCGGAGACTGCGGGAAAGACAGGCCACAAGTCATTCCCTGCCGCCGCCGAGCCGACGTCCTCCCCCTCTGATACGGCCGCCGAGCCGAGAGGATCAACCGCCGAGTCCTCCGCCGACGGCGGCACATCCGCAAAAGCCGCCCCTGCCTCTGCAGCCAAGGGCGGTCAAAACACCGATCTCATGACCCTCTCCGGGGGGTTCACCATCCGCTACTTTGATCTGGCTGTGGGTATGCTGGGCATCCTGATGGCAACCTGCCTGTTTCGGGGATGCTGTTGGATCAAGCGACAGCTGAAATAACGTAAGAGTATGGGAACATCAAATTGCAGTTTATCGTTCCGATAAACTGCAATAGTGAAATACGCTTCGCGTGTGAAATGCCTGCGGCGTGAAATACGCTTCGCGTGTGAAATCCTCCCTTCGGTCGGGTGTCGGAAGAAACCCTACGGGTTTCAATT
>JAFQOC010000486.1 GCA_017420845.1 Clostridia bacterium | reverse complement strand
TGGCCTGCGCCGCCCGCCTCTTTGAGCACATTGAGGCAGATACCGAGATCCCCGACGCGCCCGACGCCGTGGAGCTGGAGAACCCCGACGGCCGTGTGGAGCTCTCCGACGTGGCCTTCTCCTATACCCCCGACAAGGAGCTCATCCGCGACCTGAATCTGACCCTGACAAGCGGCCAGCGGGTGGCCATCGTGGGCCCCACGGGATGCGGCAAGACCACCGTCATCAATCTGCTCATGCGCTTCTACGACGTGGACAGCGGCTTCATCAAGGTCAGCTCCACCGATATCCGTGACATGACCCGTCATTCCCTCCGCCGTCACTACGGCATGGTGCTCCAGGAGACCTGGCTGTCCTCGGGCACCGTGCGGGACAACATCGCCTACGGCCGTCCCGACGCCACCGAGGAGGAGATCATCGCCGCCGCCAAGGCCGCCCACGCCCACGGCTTCATCAAGCGGCTTCCCGACGGCTACAACACCGTCATCGGAGAAGACGGCGGTTCCCTGTCCCAGGGACAGAAGCAGCTCCTCTGCATCGCTCGGGTTTTCCTCTGTCTCCCCACCATGCTGATTCTGGACGAGGCCACCTCCTCCATCGACACCCGCACCGAGCTCCGCATCCAGAACGCCTTCGCCACCCTCATGAAAGGGCGCACCTCCTTTATCGTGGCACACCGTCTCTCCACCATCAAGGAGGCCGACGTGATCCTGGTCATGAAGGATGGCCGGATCATCGAGCAGGGAGACCATTCCACCCTTCTCGCAAGAGGCGGTTTTTACGCTGAACTCTATAACAGTCAATTTGACGCCTGATCCCACGCAACTGCCACTCCACCTACCATACCGTATCGCATACAAATATTCAGGAGGAATTTCGTCATGCAATTCAAGCGTAACCGACGTCTCATGCTGGCGCAGGATATCGTTCTGGTCTGCGTGCTGCCAATCCTTGCCTTCCTGTGCCTGGGCTCCTTGCAGATCGGAGCATGGTACTCAGGGGATCTGTTCTCCGTGACCCCCTCCACCGAGATCATGGAGGAATGTCTGGAGGATTTCTATATCCACTATATCGAATCCGAGGGGAACGAGCTGGGAGAGACCATTTCCTATAGCCCCTGGGGCTTCTGGAAGGATGCGGGACAGGGCATCCTGGCCTTAGGCAAGGGGATCCTGTACCACACCGTTGACACCGTCCACCTGGGGGATATGCCCGCCGACGTCTTTGCCGAGGCCGCACCGCTGCTGTTTTCGTTCCACCTCGTATGGAGTCTGTTGAACTCCACCATATTCCAGGGGCTTCTCTACCTCGCCCTGTTTATGATCAACGCCATCATCCCCTTCGTCTGTATCTTCCGTGCCCTCCACGGGCTGGTGGATCTGCTGGGAAATCTGCGTGACCCCGCAGAACGGCACAAGCGGGTGGTGCTGAACTGCCGCCGCGCCTTCCTTCCCTTCTTTACCGTCCTCCTGCTGACCCTCATGCTCCCCGACGCCCGACTCTCTGCCGCCTGGGTCTACTGTATGGGTCTGTATTTGCTCTGTCTGACCTGGAACGTCATTGCCTCCCGGGTCAAGCGCAACACCGCCAACGAAAAGGAATTCTTGAATTTTATTCAATTCACCTCCCTGGGCGGCGTCGCCCTCGCCATCGGCGGTATGATCGCGCTGGAGCAGTCGGGACTCCTGAATCTGATCTACGAACGCATTTACTATGCCGACGGCGTGGTGATCCTTCTGGATGCCTTCACCGGGAATTTCGATATTTCCAAGATCCTATATCTGCTGGTCACCGCCCTGTTCCTGGCCGGCATCGGACTTGCCGTTCGGTATATCTACTACAGCCTGCTGAAGGTCTCCTGCCTTCTGGTTAGCTCGAAGCATAAGAAGGTCTATCATGAAGGCCTGATCGCCGTATCCGCCGTTTCTCTGGGTGCCTTGGCCTCCGCCTTCCTTCTGACCGAATCCTCGGGACGCATGGAGATGACTCTGGAAAAATCCTCTCTCATCACCTATTCCGTAGCCTTGGGCCTTGTTCTGCTGGCACTGTGTGTGGAGATCGTCCAGAGGGTGCTGTGCTACCTCAACCGACTGGACCGCGAATACCGCAACAACCTGTTGGCGGGCTGCACGGAGGATCGTTTCTACAGCACCGAGGCCGTCATCGCGCCTCCCGCAGAAGAAACGATGGTCGAGCAAATACCCGTCACGGCTTCTCCTGCCGAGAGTGTTCCCCTCGAGGAGATTTCCGCAGAGAACGTTTCCACAGGGGAGGTTCCCGCTGAGGACACCCCCACCGAGGACACCCCCGCTGAGGACACTTCAGCTGAGGACACCCCCGCTGAGGACGCCCCCGATGAGGACACCCCCGCTGAGGACGCCCCCGCTGAGGACACCCCCGCTGAGGACGCCCCCGCTGAGGACACCCCCGCTGAGGACACTTCCGCTGAGGACACCCCCGCTGAGGACGCCCCCGATGAGGACACTTCCGCTGAGGACACTTCCGCTGAGGACACTTCCGCTGAGGACACCCCCGCTGAG
>JAFQOC010000485.1 GCA_017420845.1 Clostridia bacterium | reverse complement strand
CCTAACCCCGCAAGGCCCTTTCTTGAAAGAAAGGGCCTTGACCCCAAAGAACTTTTAGAAACGCATATATAAATGGAAGAATGAATGCTTTTTTCAAGCGAAAAAGGTTTTGGTTTTTCAATTTGTAGAACATCAGAAAGAGGTTTTTGATTATGGAACTGAACGCAAGCACCATTGAAGCCATCGTCAAGAAGATCGTATCCGAGATGGACACCCCTGCGGCCAAGGCAGACGATCTGACCATCCCGGTGGGCATTTCCAACCGTCATATTCACCTGTCCCGCGAGGATCTGGACACCCTGTTCGGCGCGGGCTATGAGCTGACCCCCATCAAGGATCTCTCCCAGCCCGGTCAGTACGCCTGCAAGGAGCAGCTGACCATCATCGGCCCCTCCATGCGTCCCATTGAGGGAGTGCGCGTCCTGGGCCCCATCCGTAAGGAGAGCCAGGTGGAGATCTCCGTCACCGATTCCTTCGTGCTGAAGGTCAAGCCTCCCGTGCGCGAGTCGGGTAGCCTTGCCGGCTCCGCCCCCATCACCATCATCGGCCCCAAGGGTATCGTCACCCTGAAGCAGGGCTGCATCATCGCCAACCGCCACATCCACATGAGCCCCGCCGACGGAGCCCGCTTCGGTGTGAAGGATGGCGATTACATCACCGTGGATGCCTTCAGCGGCACCAAGCGTACCCGCTGGTTCGACGTACAGGTTCGCGTCTCCGACAAGTTCTGTCTGGAGATGCACGTGGACACCGACGACGCCAACGCCGTGGGCTTTAAGAACGGCAGCACCGTCACCATGGTCAAGGAATAATCCATCATCGCGAAAGAACGGAGTTTACTATGCTCAAAGGAAAAGTCGTGGGGACCATTGTGTCCACCAACAAGTTTGACACACTGCGTGGCTACAAGTTCCTGGAAATCCAGCTCAAGGAAAACGATCAGCTGACCGACCGCTACATCATCGCCGTGGATCGCTCCATCAGCGCTGGTATCGGAGAGGACGTCCTGGTGGTGACCGGCTCCTCCGCCCGCGCTGCCGTGGGGGACATGAATGCCCCCGTGGATGCCGTAGTCGCCGGAATCATCGATAAGCTGCAATTCTGATCCATACGCGCATATATGCGCCGCGCGTATTGCGCCGCGCGTATATCGCGCAACTTTCATACAGAAGGTAACGAACATGACCGATTTAAAGCAATTACTGAAGGATAACGGCGTCGTTGGCGCGGGCGGAGCGGGCTTCCCCTCCTACTCCAAGCTGGCCGAGGGTGCCGATACCCTGATTATCAACGCCGTGGAGTGTGAGCCTCTGCTCTACACCAGCTACACCATCCTGCAGAACCGCATCCGTGACATCGTCATCGGTATGCGGGCCGTCATGGAATACGCCCACATCGAGAGAGGACTCATCGCCGTCAAGGACTACCGTGCCGCCAAGCTGGGGTACTCCGACGGCCAGGAGCTGGCACCCGGCGTCTTCATCAAGTACGTTCCCAACGTCTACCCCATGGGTGACGAGATCAATTTGATCTACACCGTCACGGGCCGCGTAGTGGCTCCCGGTCAACTGCCCATCACCCAGAAGGTCATCGTCTTCAACACCGAGACCATGCACAACATCGGTCTGGTGGTGCAGTACGGTCAGCCCGTGACCAAGACCTACCTGACCCTGGGCGGTGACGTTCCCGAGGCCTTCTGCGTGAAGGTGCCTCTGGGTATGAAGATCTCGGAGGTGCTGGAGACCCTGCACGTCAAGGTTCCCGACACCCACGTGGTCATCGACGGCGGCCCCTCCATGGGTAATATCGTCAACCCCAACGTGGACGTGGTCAAGAAGCCCACCTCGGGTCTTCTGATCCTGCCCAAAGACATCCCCGCCGTTCGGAGTAAGCTCCGCACCGCCGAAGAGAACTTCCGCATGGCCGCCTCGGTCTGCTGTCAGTGCACCCGTTGCACCGACCTCTGCCCCAGACACCTCTTGGGCTACCCCCTGGAGCCTCACAAGATGATCCGCTCCACCCTCTCCGCCGCCCAGGCCGATCCCGAGCTCATCAAGACCGCCACCATGTGTTGCGGTTGCGGCATCTGCGGCCTGCTGGCCTGCTGTCAGGACATCTCCCCCATGCAGGTCATCAAGGAATACAAGGGCATTCTGGCCAAGAGCAAAATGAAGTACGTAGCCGGCCCCCACGAGCAGTTCACCGTCTCCCCCGAGCGCGAGTATCGCATGATCAGCGCGGGCAAGTGGAAGGAGGTACTGGGCGTGGCCAAGTACGACAAGTTCCCGCCCACCTACATTGAGGAGAAGCTGAAGGCCCGCGAGGTCTACGTCCCCATGGTTCAGCACATCGGTGCCCCCGCCATCCCCATCGTGAAGGTCGGCGACGAGGTCAAGGAGAACGACATGATCGCCAAGGCCGCCGAAGGGCTGTCGGTGCCCAACTTCGCCCCCATCACGGGCCGCGTTACCTACGTTGACGATAAGACCATCGTCATCCACGCGTAAAACAGAAAGAGCAGGTATATAGACTATGTATCAGGCTATTGGTATTATTGAACTGAAGAGCATCGCCAAGGGCATTGAGGCCACCGACGCCGCGCTGAAAAGCGCGGGGATCCGTCTGGTGCAGGCGCACCCCTCCTGCCCCGGCAAGTACGAGATCATTCTGACGGGCGCCATCGCCGACGTCTCCGCCGCCGTGGAGTACGTCAAGGGCCGTTTCGACGACCGCATGATTGATTCCACCGTCATCGGCCGCATCGACGAGCAGGTCATCACCGCTCTGTTCGGCACCCAGCCCGGCGATAACAAGGGTTCTCTGGGCATCATCGAGGCCTACTCCGCCGCTTCCACCGTCAAGGCCGCCGATATCGCCGTCAAGACCGCCAAGGTCGCCATCCGCGAGCTTCGTCTGTCCCGCGGTATGGGCGGTAAGGGCATGGTGGTCCTCACCGGTGACGTGGGCGACGTGACCGCCGCCGTGGAGGCCGGCGCACAGCACGCCAAGGACCAGGGTCTCTTCTGCAACTCCGCCGTCATCCCCGCTCCCCACAAGGAGCTCTGGGAGCAGCTGTAACCAGGGCTCTGCCCTGGACCCGGCAGGGCTCTGCCCTGCACCCGCCTAAGGGACTTTTGAAAAAGTCCCTTAGGAATCCCCAAAACTTTTAAAAAAGGGTATTCCCCCGTTGAAAACCTGCAAACCGATTGGTTTGCTTCCCTTTTAACCTTGCCAGTACCGAATTATTCGTAAAATATAGATAGATAAGAGAGGGTCGATCCATGTCCGAGATCAAGTTCGTCATTGAAAAAAGCCCCCGTATTGCCCGTCTGATTCAGGATCTCTACGCCAATATGCCCGAGATCGAGGCCGATCGCGCGGAGCTGGTTACCGAGAGCTACAAGCAGACCGAGCATCTGCCCATCATCAAGCGCCGTTCGGCCGCCTTCCGTCATATTCTGGAGAACATTCCGATCGTCATCCGTCCCGGTGAGCTCATCGTCGGCTCCAGCTCGGTGGCTCCCCGCGGCTGTCAGACCTTCCCCGAGTTCTCCTACGAGTGGCTCCCTCCCGAGTATGAGACCATCGCCACCCGTGAGGCCGATCCCTTCTACATCTCCCCCGACACCATCCGCCGTTTGGAGCTGGTTCATCCCTACTGGAAGGGCAAGACCGTCAGCGATCTCGCCGCCGCCAACATGGATCCCGAGGTGCTGGACGTCTTCCTAAACCACGGCATCTTCACGGTCGGTAACTACTTCTACAACGGCGTGGGTCACGTCAACGTCAATTACGAGCGCGTAATCAATCAGGGTTTGGAGTCCTACATCGAGGAGTGCAAGGCCGAGCTTGCCAAGCTCACCCGCGGCCAGGGCGACTACGCCTCCCGCCGCAATTTCCTGGAGGCCGTCATCGAGAGCTGTGAGGGTGTCATCACCTACGCCCGCCGCTACTCGGATCTGGCTTTGGAGCAGGCCGCCGAGTGCACCGACTCCGACCGCAAGGCCGAGCTGCTTGCCATCGCCGAGGCTTGCGACCGCGTTCCTGCCAAGCCCGCCCGCTCCTTCCACGAGGCCTGCCAGGGATTCTGGTTCATCCAGCAGCTCATGCAGATGGAGTCCTCGGGTCACTCCATCTCTCCCGGCCGCTTCGACCAGTACATGTATCCTTTCTTCAAGGCCGACCTTGACGCGGGCAAGATCACCTATGAGGCCGCCCAGGAGCTGCTTGACTGCATCTGGGTCAAGCTCAACGACCTGAACAAGGTCCGCGACGCCGCCTCCGCCGAGGGCTTTGCCGGTTACGGTCTGTTCCAGAACCTCATCGTGGGCGGTCAGGACGAGTACGGCCTGGACGCTACCAACGATCTGTCCTACATGTGCATGGAGGCCCAGATGCACGTCCGTCTGCCTCAGCCCTCCCTGTCCATCCGCGTCTGGAACGGCTCTCCCCACTCTCTTCTGATCAAGGCCGCCGCCGTCACCCGGGAGGGTATGGGCGTGCCCGCCTTCTATAACGATGAAGTCATCATTCCTTCCATGATGTCCCGCGGCTACACCCTGGAGGATGCTCGCGGCTACTGCATCATCGGTTGCGTGGAGCCCTCCGCCTGCCACAAGACCGACGGCTGGCACGACGCCGCCTTCTTCAACATGGTTCGTCCTCTGGAGCTTGTCTTCTCCTCGGGTATGGACAAGGGCGAGCAGATCGGTCCCAAGACCATGGACGTGCTGGAGATGACCTCCTTCGAGCAGTTCTTCGACGCCTTCAAGACCCAGCAGGAGTTCTTCATTGAGATGATGGCCCAGGCTGACAACGCCGTGGATGCCGCTCACGCTGTCCGTTGCCCCCTGCCCTTCGAGTCCTGCCTGATCGACGACTGCATCGCCAACGGCAAGAGCGTCCAGGAGGGCGGCTGTCACTACAACTTCACCGGCCCCCAAGGCTTCGGTATTGCCAACGTGGCCGACTCTCTGGCCGTCATGCGTAAGCTGGTCTTTGAGGACGGCGTCATCACCATGGCCGAGATGAAGCAGGCCCTGGCTGACAACTTCGGTAAGGGCGCTACCAACAAGCGCGCCATGGAGCTGACCACCGAGGCCGCCAAGATGCTGGATGCCGAGGGCAAGGATGTCAACGCCGACCTCATCAGGGCCATCTACATGGGCTTCAAGAATGCCTCCCATATCTCCGCCGACAAGAAGGCCCGCTACGACGAGATGCTGAAGCTGATTGCCGACGTGCCCAAGTACGGTAACGACCTCCGCGAGGTGGACCTCTTCGCCCGCGAGGTGGGTCAGACCTACACCAAGCCTCTCCTGCAGCATACCAACCCCCGCGGCGGTATGTTCCACGCGGGTCTGTATCCCGTCTCCGCTAACGTGCCGCTGGGCCACCAGGCCGGTGCCTCCCCCGACGGCCGTCTCTCCAACACCCCCATCGCCGACGGTGTCGGTCCCATGTCGGGCCGCGACGTCAAGGGCCCGACGGCTACCGCCAACTCGGTCTCCCGCCTTGACCTCGGCGACGCCTCCAACGGTACCCTGCTGAATCAGAAGTTCCATCCCTCGGCCCTGGCCGGTGAGATGGGTCTGGAGAAGTTCGTGGCCTACCTCCGCGGCTTCTTCGATCAGAAGGGTATGCACGTCCAGTACAACGTCATCTCCCGTGAGACCCTGCTGGACGCCCAGGCTCATCCCGAAAACTACAAGACTCTGGTGGTCCGCGTGGCCGGTTACTCCGCCCTCTTCACCACCCTCTCCCGCTCCCTCCAGGACGACATCATCAGCCGTACCGAGCAGTCCAGCCTGTAAAAGAGAACGAGGGGCTCTGCCCCTGACCCCCGCAAGCCCCTTCTTGAAAGAAGGGGCAGTCTCTTCTGAGAAACCTCGATAACCTGACCTATTCTGGAAGGTGTGCCCTTGAAGTACCAGATGTGGGAAACAGGAGCAGCAAGCTCAATGTGACCCATACGCTCACGGCGTACCTTTGCACGTGTTACTTCAACGCCGCAGCGTTCGCAGACCTTGCCCTTGAAGCGGATCTTCTTGTACTTACCGCAGTAACACTCCCAGTCCTTTGAAGGTCCGAAGATTCTTTCGCAGAAAAGGCCGTCACGTTCAGGCTTCTGAGTTCTGTAGTTAATTGTTTCAGGTCTTTCAACTTCACCGTGGGACCAGCTTCTGATCTGTTCGGGGGAAGCAAGACCGATCTTTATAGAATCAAATGTGTTGAATTCCAACAGCTAACACTCCTTTAAACTTATAGATTCAATTAAAGGGATTTGCAGTATGCGTCTTTTACAGCGCATACCGCATACGTGTAATTTTTGCCTTTAGATCAAATCAGTGTCGTCACCGTCATCAAATACTATGTCGTCACT
>JAFQOC010000484.1 GCA_017420845.1 Clostridia bacterium | reverse complement strand
GGGGCTGATTCTCTCGCTTGTTTCGGATGGAGGTGATGATGAGCACCAGAATGGTGACCACGTAGGGGAGCATCTTGAGTAGCTCCTTCTGGGCGAAGGTCACGCCGCTGATGTAGTTGTAGGCGATGTAGAGACCGCCAAAGAGGAAGGAGCCGATGATGCTCATGTGGGGCTTCCACACGGTGAAGATGACCAGCGCGATGGACAGCCAGCCCATGGCATCAATGCAGTATTCCCAGTTGCCGCCCAGGTAGTCCATCACGAAGAACAGGCCGCCCAGACCCGCGATGGCACTGCCCACGCAAGTGGCGCCGTAGCGATATGCGGTGACGTTGATACCCATGGCGTCGGCGGTGGCGGGATTCTCGCCCACGGCGCGGAGGTGGAGGCCCAAGCGAGTCTTGGTCAGCACCAGAGATGCAACCACGGCGATGGCGATGCCGAGATACACGAGGAAGCCATAGGACAGGAAGATCTGACCGAACCAACCCAGCTTGGAGGCAAAGGGCAGAGCGGTGGTGAAAAAGCGGCTGCCACGCTGGAAAGTGACGAACTCCAACTGGGAGATGATGTAGTTGGTCACGCCCACGCCGAAGGTGGTGAGGGCCAGACCCGTCACGTTCTGATTGGCGCGGAGGGTCACGGTCAGGAAGCTGTAGATCAGACCCATAACGGCCGCGCCGATAAGAGCGCAAAGGATGGGAATGAGAATGGAGGGAAGAGCCTTCATATCATCGTAGCTGTCCAGCGAGCGAGTGTAGAGGGATTCGCCCAGACAGCCGCAGGCCGCGCCCACGCACATGATGCCGGGGATACCCAGATTGAGATGGCCGGATTTCTCGGTGATGATCTCACCCGTGGAGCCCAGGAGGAAGGTGATACCCAAACGAATAGAGCTGGTGATGAAGGTCAAAAGCAGAGTCATATCACTTCACCTCCTTGTTTCTGTGACGGAACATGATCTTGTAGTTGAGGAAGAACTCACAACCGATGATGAAGAACAGGATGATACCCGTAATGATATCGGAAATAGCGTCGTTGAGACGGAACTGAGTGACGATATTGATGGAGCCGCGCTTGAGGAAGGCCACCAAACCTGCGGTGAGGATCATGTAAAGGGGGTTGAACTTACCCAGCCACGACACCATGATGGCGGTAAAGCCACGGCCGCCCGCGGTCTCGGTGCTGACGGTGTAGTTGGTACCGCCCACCAGAAGCAGACCTGCCAGACCGCAGATCAGACCCGAGATGAACATGGTGCGGATGATGACCTTGGGCACGCTGATGCCCACGTAGCGGGCGGTGTTGCGGCTCTGACCCACTACCGAGATCTCATAGCCCTGCTTGCTGTAGCGCAGGTAAACGTACATGAGGACGGTCAGGAGGGCAACAACGAGGATGTTGAGGAAGTAAGCCGAGGGGCCGATGACGGGTAGACCGAAATCCTTCATGGGACGGAGGATACCTGAGCCGTCCCGCACCCACTTGCAGATGCAGAACAGCACCACCTGGGTGGCAATGTAGTTCATCATGAGAGTGAACAGGGTCTCGTTGGTGTTCCATTTCGCCTTGAACAGAGCGGGGATCAGACCCCAGATAGCGCCCGTCAGCATGGAGGCCAGCACCATGATAATGATGAGCACGGGATAAGGAACCTTACCGCCCAGATGGAGCATGACAGCAGCGGTGGAAAGACCGCCCATCAGCACCTGACCCTCCGCGCCGATGTTCCAGAACTGCATCTTGAAGGCGGGGGTCACAGCCAGGGACACGCAAAGGAGGATAGCCAGCTCCTGGAAAAGCATCCAAATACGGCGCTCGGTGCCGAAGTTGCCGTCCACCATGGCCTTGTAGACCTCAAGGGGATTCTTGTGGCTCAGCAGTGTGATGAGCACGCCGCAAACCACCAGCGCGGCCAGCACGGCGATGAGACGGACCGCCCACGCCTTATACCACACGATGGAGTCCCGCTTCACGATGTGAAACAGAGGCTCACGGGGTGTCTTGGAGGCGGATTCACGGTTTTTACGCAGACTCATTGGGGATCATCCTCCTTTCGGTCGGGGGTGGATTCAGCGGTATGGGATTGGGTCATGAGCAGACCGATCTCCTGCTTGTCGGCAG
>JAFQOC010000483.1 GCA_017420845.1 Clostridia bacterium | reverse complement strand
GGGAGATAGAGGAGATCGAAATAGCGCATAGCGGCGGGGGTGATCTGCTCGGGAGTGTAGAAGCGGGCGGTGCGCTGGACTTCGGTCACGCCTCGACTCTCGGTATGGGGAGTCGCACCCAAAAGCTCTTCGGTGATCTTGTGGGCAGAAATGGGACAGTACCCCTCGGCGGGGGTCGGCATAGCCTCCATGCGGGTGGCGTCCAAGGCCTCCAGAGCCTCGCGGCGCAGGGCGTTGAGACGGGAGAGGGGGAGGGACAGCCCCTCCTCAATGTGGGTTTGGACGGATTGCGCGCGGTAGGGCGTGCCTCCCGTGCGGGAGAGCTGCTTCTCGGCGGCCTCGTGGGTCAGGGCGGTGGACTCGGCCTTGTCGGGAGCCTCGGCGGTGACCGTGACGGCGGCGTTGGGGGTAGCGTTATGGCAGCGGAACAGGGGGGCGGCGGCGGTGAGGCTCACGGGCTGACCCTCTTTCACGGTCAGCTCCAGAGACAGGGGCAGGTGGGGGCGGTGGCGTACGCCCAAGGCGGCCTTCTCGGCGGCGGCGCTACGCTCCTTGTCGTCGGCGGTGCGCACACCCATCATGGCACGGCCGATCCTTTCCACCTGATAGCCGTCGGTAAAGCCGCCGCGGGAGAACAGGTCACTCAGAGCCGTCATCTCCTCGGGGGTAGCGGCGCGGTTCTCGTCCAGAAGTCTTCGCCAGATGGCGGTGACACCGCTGACGTAGCCGGGGGATTTCATGCGGCCCTCGATCTTCAGGGAGGAGACACCCGCCTCCATGAGGGCGGGAATATGCTCCGCCAGGGAGAGATCCTTGAGGGAGAGGGGGTAGCTTTCGCTTGTGGGATCAGGGGAGCGGCGGTCGGATTGGTGGAGGTGCTTGCCCTGATAATTTGGGCGGCTCTGTCCCTTTTTGAGGGCTTTCTCGGAGGTTTTGCCATGGCAACCCTCGCAGGCGTAGGGCAGACGGCAGGGTTGGGCGCACTCCCGGCGGGGGGAGACGGAGGAAGAAGATCCGTCTACGGTGCGGGTTGCATAGGGGAGTCGACAGGGTTGGGCGCACTCCCCGCGGTTCCCACTGCGCCCTCCCACCACCGAGGCGAAGAGACATTGCCCCGAGTGGCTGACGCAGAGGGCGCCGTGAACAAAGACCTCTACCTCCAGAGGGTTGTCCCGAACGGCGGTGGCCAGATCGTCAAGGCTTGTCTCACGGGCGATGACAAAGCGGGAAAAGCCAAAATCCGACAGGACCTGTCCGATGGCGGCGTTGTGCCCCGAGAGCTGGGTGCTGGCGTGGAGAGGAAGATGGGGCAGGGCGCGGTGAATCAGAGCGGCGGCGCCCATATCGGCTATGATGAGGGCATCCACGCCTGCCAAGGCGGCCTCATAGGCGGCCTCCAGCGCGGCGGTCAGCTCCCGATCCCAGAGCAGGGTGTTGAGGGTCAGGTAGACACGGCCGCCCATGCGATGGGCATGGGTAACGGCTTCCTTCAGCTGACCCGGGTCGAAATTGTGGGCACCCATACGGGCGTTGAAGCGACTGCCGCCCAGATAGACCGCATCGGCTCCCGCCAGAAAAGCGGCCTCCAGCGCCTCGGGGGAGCCGGCGGGGGCGAGCAATTCGGGCGCAAGCCGATGGGAGGGGCGGAGGCGGTTTGGTTCACGGAACATGGATACCTCCGAGTATGCTGTGAGGGGTGGGTCAGTCTGCGTCGTCAAAGGAGAGCTGTTCGAACATGAGCCCCACGCGGCTGGCGCGGGCTCGCTTGGTCTCCACGGGGATCTCGGGGACGGGTGCCTCGCCTCCGTCGCTGTCATCGGCGGGCTTGGGAGCGGAGGAGGAGACGGGGACGGCCTGGGCGTCGGCTACCTCGGCAAAGAAGGCTGTGGGAGAGATGGGGTCGGGGGCGACGGCACCGCTGCCAGAGGTGACCAGAGAGCGGAGAACGCTATTCTCCTGACGAAGCTTTTCAATCTCAGAAGCCTGCTCTCCGACGCGACCCTTGAGACCTGTGAGAACGATCTCATATTTGTCGCAACGCTCCTCCAGCACCGTGATCTGATCCTGCATGTCCATGCGGTCTGCGGCAAATTCCATGGCACAGAGAAGAGAAGCCTCGGTCTTGGGGCAATGGCTCTTCATGGTGATTTCCCGGATCTTCCGATCCAGAAGACCTCGGATATGCTCGACCTCTTCGGGGGCGGCGTCGGTGACGATGCTGAGCTGGATATTGGCAATGTTGAGGGTGTACTTCTGCTTCATATGGGATCCTTTCCTTTTCATCTTCTGCCGTCCTTTTGCACAAAAATGCGGAGTTGTGACAGAATCTTCAAAATGTACTTGCATTTCAACGCGTTTGGGAGTATAATAAGGGTACTCCCTTTTTTCTACCCTCTATTATAATACAAAATCGTCGCGTTGAAAAGGGGCTTTTCGTAAATTTTCTGAAGAAAGTGTTAAATTTTTTATGAGTATGCTTCAAAACAGCCGTCGACTGGTGGTAAAGGTGGGTACCTCCACCCTGACTCATGCCACCGGTGCATTGAATTTGCGCCGTATTGGTGCGTTGGTCCGTGTGTTGTCCGATCTGCGGAATGCAGGGAGGGAGATCGTGCTGGTCTCCTCGGGCGCTGTCAGCGCGGGGGTGGCCAAGGTGGGGGCCTCCAGACCCTCCACCATCGCGGAAAAGCAGGCTATGGCCGCCATTGGCCAGAGCGAGCTCATGCGCCTGTACGATCAACTGTTCTCTCTCTACGGACACACCGTTGCCCAGATCCTGCTCACCCGTGACGTGGTGGACAACCCCACCCGCCGCGCGCTGGCTGAGAATACCTTTGAGTCTCTTCTCTCCATGGGCTGTGTGCCCATCGTCAATGAGAATGACCCCGTTTCCACCGATGAGCTGACCAAATTCGGCGGAAACGACATCCTTTCGGCTTACGTTTCCCGCGTATGCCACGCTGACGTGCTCATCAACCTGTCCGACGTAGACGGCCTCTACGACAAGGATCCCCGCAAGTGCCCCGACGCCAAGCTGATATCACGGGTAGATCTCCTTTCGGATGAGGTCTACGCCTCCGCGGGAGGAGCCGGAACCGAGCGGGGCACGGGCGGTATGGAGGCCAAGCTTCACGCCGCCGCCCTGGCTACCGAGGCAGGCATCCCCATGTACATTATGAACGGACACGACCCCGACGTTCTGTACCGCTTGCTGGACGGGGAAGCCGTGGGTACGTACTTTGCCGCACGCTCCTGACGCGGCAACACTGCATTTACCTCTGAATATGTATAGGAAAGGAGCCACCTCATGAGCAGTTATATTTGCGTGACCTACGCCCAGGATAACCGGGAGGTAAACGATCTGTTCTGTCGGAGCTTGTCTCGGTACGGATTCCGCTTTCAGTGCATCAACGAGCTCAGTGATCCTGTGAAGCGTGGTGGATGGCTCGCCGAGGCATCTCTGCTCATAGCCCTGACGTCTCCCGCCGCCGCACGCGCCGAAACCGTGGCGGCGGATATTCGCCGCGCTCTGGAGAGAGGCCTGCCTGTTCTCTGTGTCAGCCTGGAGGACAATGAGCTGGACGTTCGGTTTTGCGCCGTCAACGGGGGTGGATGTACGCTGATCCCCTACCCCGCCGGGGAGACTCCCGACCGACATTCGGTGGCCCTGTTTGTTCACCGCCTGTTCGTACGGCATCTGACCCGCCTGGGAGAATGCTTCGTGGAGAGCCGCTGCGCTTACGATGCCTACGGTACCGTCATTCGTATGGCGTATCATGCCCACAAGGGCGAGGGAAAGGCATGCTATACCTTGGGCCGTGCCTATGAGGAGGGCGAGTCTCTGCCCGCTCTGGAAAACGAAGCGGCTGTATGGATGGAGCGAGCCGCCGGGCAGGACTTGCCCGATGCCTTGATCCGCATGGGCATTCTCCGCTTGACGGGGAAGGGAACCGAGCGAAATCCCGAAGCGGCCTTTGCCCTGTTCAGACGCGCGGCTGAGCTGGGGGATCCTCGAGGAGACTATCGCATGGGTCTGTGCTACCTGGAGGGGCTGGGTGTGGTCAAGGATCCGGAATACGGCGTGACCTGCATAGCCCGCGCGGCCGAGGCGGGTGTCCTTTCGGCTACGTCCCGTCTGGGATGTCTGTATTTTGAGGGTGTGGGCACACCGAAAAATCCGGTGGGGGCCCGTAAATACCTGTATCTGGCGTGTCGGAGGGGAAGCACCGACGGAAATCGGGAGATCCCTGTCCCGAGCGTCTACGGCCGTCGTCCCGGCCGTTACACCTTCGTGTCTTTGCGGCATCTGCGCTATACCCGTCTGAGGGGGATCACGGAAGCCTCCGAAGGGCGGCAGTCTCTCTCTGCTGCCCTTCCCCTGGGCCGCGTCCGTTACCGTGCCGTCTCTCTTCCCGAGGATACCCTGAAGCCCACCCTGTCGGAGCTGTATGCCGCGGATCGGCCTCCCCTGTCCGAGACCGAGGCAGAGATCGCCATGGCCGCCTTTACGTTGGGCCGTGTTCTGGCCGAGGGAAATCTGCAAAATGGGGATGACGGATTCTGTCCATCCCCTACCGCCGCCCTGCGATGGTATCGCTACGCTGCCTATCTGGGCCATACCGAGGCTTTGGTTGCCTTAGGTGATGCCTACCGTCGGGGATGGGGGGCTCCCATTATGCGGGATCAAGCTGCCGGGCTGTACCGTCTGGCGGCCCGGGCGGGAAGCGTACGGGGTATGTTCGCCTACGCCGTTTGCTGTGAACGAGGCATTGGCGTAGACAAGGATCCCTTTGCCGCCGTGGATTACTACGAGCAGGCGGCCGAGCATCACTATGCTCCCGCGCTGAATAATCTGGGCGGTTGCTATGAGGCGGGAAGGGGCGTGGTCCGCAACGAGCTGACAGCGGTGGAGCTTTATTCCCGTGCCGCCTCCGCCGGCGTGGCGGATGCTGCCTGCCGCTTGGGTATCTGTTATGAGACAGGCCGTGGGGTAGAGGCAGATTCCGCAAACGCGTTACGCCTGTATGAGTCGGCCGCGGCTCACGGACACGCTCATGCCTTGTACCGATTGGGGCTGTACTACCATAAACGAGCCCATGAGCGGGACGAGGATATTGCGGGTGCGGTGTCTACCGAGGCGCTGAGCCGATCCTCCTCCCGAGAAGCCTCAGGTGCTGAAAAGGCCATGAGGACCATTCCCCCCGAGGATCAACGGGCAGACGAAGAGGCTTTAGCGGGTGTGTCTGACCGTCTTCAGGCCCTGACTCTGTACCGCCGCGCCGCTGACGCCGGCTCTTCTGACGCCGCGTATGCCCTGTACCTATGCCATCGTAAGGGCTATGGCGTGGCTTTCGATGGGGAAGCCGAGATGAGGTATCTGCATGCCGCTGCCTGTGGGGGCTGCCTGCAGGCTATGTATGAGATTGCCCTTTGTTCCATGGAGGGACGGGGGATGCACCGTGATCCCTATGTCGCCGTGGGGTGGCTGCATGCCACCATCCGGGAGTGGCGCTCCCGTCAGGGGGATACCCTGTGGGTCAGCCGTGACGGAGACCGGGACGCTCTGCCTCCCGGCGGTATGCCGGCATACCGCGCCGTTGGAGGCGCTTTGT
>JAFQOC010000482.1 GCA_017420845.1 Clostridia bacterium | reverse complement strand
TCAAGAACTATGCAAGCTCAAAAGCATACGAGGCTCGCTTCTATCCCTTTGGTGAGGGTGAAGGAATGCCCGTGTTCATCGGAACGGCGCACAGAGTCAAGGATATCAACAAGACCGATGCCGAAATAGCCTATCTTGACGCAATGGAAAAGGCGGGAACGGACGAATACTCGCTCAAACAGTTCCTTAACTACGTAAAAAAGTATGAGGCGACCTGCCAAACCTCAGCAGAGGTGTTGCAAGAAACAATTTACGACGTTGCAAAGACCGCACTGTCCGCCGCAGGCTTCGTTGTGGGTGATTTGTACGGTAAGGCTGGTGAGACGGTCGGCAATGTGGTCGGTGCTGCAAGCTTTGCTACCGGCGCGGTGGATACTACTGGGAGCTTGACGCAGAACGGCGTTAACGTTGACGTAATCGCATCCATCGGCTTCACCCTCGGCGATCTTGCGGGACTTGCAGGCGGTGTCCTCGGTGTCGGCGTTCTGTCAACGGTTGGTGCTGTGGCTGCCGTCGGCGGCGTCGGCTACACGATGTTCCAAAAATATATGGAGCATCAGGAGCAATGGAAGGATTTTGCCAATTACCTTATGGGCAGGAGAAACCTCGTGGAGTTTTTCAAATATCTCGACGCGGAGCTGACCGAGAAAATGAAGGATACATCCGGTTGGGATATACAATTTAACGAGAGTGAATACTTCGATGAAAACTACGATTATTGCGGTTTTGTTACGCCTATGTCTTTCACGTTAACTGCCCGATTTATGCACAATTATGTGTCATACTTAGAAAATGGCAAAGTGAACAACGCAAATAAAGATGGTTGGGCTGGAAACATTGAACTCTACATGAAAGCAGAGCTTGACAATTATCAAGAAGGATGGGAAGCCTCTGAACATTGTTTAATAAGCAACGAAATTGCTCTTTATGAATACGCTGTGGGGGCAATCGTTACAGATAATAAATTCAAGGTCGATGAGGAATTCTATTATAATTCATCCCTTACTTGCTTGAACTTCCCATTAAAGACAAACAGTATGGATGAAAGCCAATCTCAGATTGTTTTTACCGGCAGTCTTTCATCCGGTACATATCTATACTGGCAAGGTGGAAAAATGTATCGCTCCTTTGCCTATCACGATGAAATGAGTGATCCGGCATCCGGCAAAAGCATAACAACAAAGTCATGGAGTGGGTACGATAGCGTTACAATTACGAAAAGTGGTGTGTCGCGTGAGTACAAGATCAGTGATTGGTTGTACGGATACGATGTCCCCCGCATCGATGAAGGAACCGAGGTTATGGATTACGGAGATATGTACGGATTTGAAAATGTTATCAAGACAAAAGAAGCAAAAATGGTAATAGATCTGACCAAGCCTCTTGGATATGCAACAAACTGAATTCGGAGGAAAACAATATGAAGAGATTTTTAATACTTATAATGTCTCTGCTCTTGGTGTTCAGCCTTGTAGCTTGTGACAACAATGATACACCCAACGGGGATGATCCTCTTAACCGTGATCCCGGCACCTCTCAGATCGATAATCAAGGCGGTACGCAGGGTGGATCAAACAATACTGTGGATGTTGACATTGGTTCCATTTTAGAAGGAAACGGTTCAACCGATATTATTTGGGCAAATCAGGATGAAGCAACCAAGCAGACGCTGATTGATGCCGCAAGAGAAGAAGGCTTTACCGTTACCTTTGGCAATGATGGCACGACAACGATGATCGATGCCGAAGGAAATAAGAATGTTCAAAAAGCAGACGGTACGTGGACATATATCGGCAAGGACGGTAGTTCTGTAGATATGGGTGGTGATTGGCCAGACAATGATTTAGCAAAACTTGTTCCTGCGGCGAATTTTAATATTAGTGCATCAACCTATTACGACGGCAACTGCGCGATCACTTTTAGCGGTGCAACACTTGATGCAATAAAGGCTTATGTTGAACAAGTAAAATCTGCCGGTTTTGATAATGACATACAGTTGAATGATAGCGACAATTATTATAGCTATGTGGCTTATGACGATGACGGTAATTATCTACAGATTTTCTTTACTTCCGGCATGGGTGGTCTCACTATGAGAGCCGCTGATCCATATGATGAATAAATAAAACCAAATAACCCAAAACACCCACAGGGGCGGTGACGGTCAAAGAACCGCCAACCGCCCAAGCCCAAAAAGATCGGAGAAAGCACAATGAACAGAAAACTAAAGATGTGCCTCACAGCATTGTTGCTGCTCTCTCCTGCCGTCTGCTGTCCCGCTTGCGAAAGCCGAGCAACGGCAGATATGGAGGAATTAAGTGAGGCAGTTCTGAAATTTAAGCATTTGGACAAGGACTTGTCCATCGTCGGCAACACCTATACGGATGAAAAAGGCAAGACATACCGCATCAGCCGATCGATCCGCAAGAAACAAGCTCTCCACCCTTCGGCTGTGTAAAATAGACAGCGCAAAGACCGTCAAGGCAACGTATGATCCGTCCTCCAACGCCGTGGACTTGACCGTTTCGGGCTACGTTTACGATTCCGTCTTGGAGGATATGAAGGAAATTTTTGAAACCGTTGACGTTCTCAATATATACGCAACCGTCGATTCTCAAATCCATATCGATTTAAGAGTCGTGGATATCTATAAGGGCTTGCCGAGGTATCCCGGAAAATTGAAGCTTTAACACACGCTCGCAAACGAGGTTTGCAAACATACGATTATGGCGGGCAGATATTCTTCTGCTCGCCATTACTTTATACTTTTGATACATGAACAACCTTTTTCCCATTATATGATATGACTATCACACTCAAAATATAACACAGAAAAGAGATGAAAACCATCTACGCGGTCATCTTCCGACCCCCTTGGACGAGCCGCGCCAATTCTTAAAACAAGGAGGTATTTTATTATGCGTTGGGGTAACTGCGCTTCACTACTCGTTATGAGTAGTGATTATGAACCTATGGCTTAATTGCTACTCTACATAAAATAAAACTGAATATCGACCGAAAGGCGTTTACTGAATGGTACGAAAAAAAGATCGTATCAAGCAGTAAGCGCCTTTCTGTTTTGAGACACGAAAAATGTAGATACCCGTCTATCCGTGCGCCTCCTTGTCAGGTTATGGAACTAACTCAAATTTCATAATCAAATCAGGAGGTACAAGATGAATATTTCTTACATAAAAATTTTTGAGAAAAAAATAATTATTTTTTTGAACCTGTCAAAACCTGCAAGGTTCACCTGTTACAATACAGCCATCAAGCAGGAAGGTGGTGAAAAGCGATGACAGCAAATGACCGCCGACTGAGCATTTTATATGTCTTGTTGGAAAGACGGAAAGAGAATATCGGAAACCTTGCGATAGAATTCAATGTTTCTGTTTCGACAATCATGCGCGACGTTCAGGAATTGTCTCGCTCACACCCCATCATCACAAAACAAGGTGGAGGCGGTGGAATAGAGGTCATGGATGGATATCACCTTGGTATGAGATATATGACTTCCGAACAAACCGCCTTGCTTGAAAAACTGTCCGATAGCTTAACAGGGGACGAGCTCTTGGTGATGCAGAGCATTCTCAAGACCTTCTCAAAACACAGAAAGTAAAATCGGACAAGCTATGATCCTTGACAACTGAATATCCTTCAACAAATACTTTGCCGTTATTGCGAGGTGATGAGCCTGCGAGCTACAGCGAAAGAGTAATACCCCCGATCTCGGGGGTGTTGCTCTTGGGACGGCTGCGAAGTTACTCTTCGCGGAGGGCGATAACAGATAACGGTAATAATGATACTTCCGTAGCCGAAAGGCGCGGCCGGCGGAGTACCCGGCGGGGGTGAGATTCCCATGATGACGGCTCGTAACCGTCAGTTTGTTGATTGCCCGAGATGCAAATCTCATTCCGGGGTGTTGAGAACAAATAGGAAAAAGCAAAACGACGGCTGTGAGGTGAAATGCCTCACAGCTATACATAATCCAAAAAAGGAGTTAATGATGAAGATCACAAGAGGTGACATCTACTACACATATTTGGATGATGGAATCGGATCTGAACAGAGTGGGTACCGTCCCGTTCTTGTAGTGCAGAACAATAGAGGGAATAAGCACAGTCCAACTGTAATTATTGCCGCGATTACGAGCAACACAACCAAGAAACCCTTACCAACTCATGTTCACCTTCCAAAAGAATCCTCGGGATTGCCCGAGGATTCTATCATCTTACTGGAACAACTCAGAACCATCGATAAGACAAGATTGTTGTCCTTTGTCTGCCATATCGATGATGAGCTTATTCCCAAAATTGATGAGGCGGCTATGTGCAGTCTCGGAATAAAAAAAATATAGAAAGGAAGAACACTATGTTTTTCAGAAACGAAGCTCACGCAAGAACCTTTATATCGAGAGTAAAAAGAAATCCTAACAGATGCAGTAATGAATATCTTTCTGCATTGTATCTTCTCACCGCAGACAAGAGCCTGTGGCTTACCGCAAAAAAAGATATTACGAATGAAGAAATCCGCATTGAGGATATCGACATTAAAGGTATTTCTCCTATAGGCTATATGCTTATCAAAGCGGCATCGGACATTAAAGACAGATCCACCTATATGGCTCTCACCGATCTCGGAGACAAGACTCTTATTTCGAATCAGGCGTTCAGGCTGATCATGACCGCTTTGAAAATCAGCCGACATGGATATAACGCAATTGATTGCGTCAAGAAACCGTTTATGTCTTAATTGATAAATAATCAAATAGGCGCTGGATAATGACCAAATATTGTGGTATTATGTGTGCCGGAAAGGAAAGATTATGTTTGAAGAATATCCCGACATCGTAACATTCGAAGATGTATGCAAGATGTTATCTCTCAGCAGAAATACAGTTTATATGCTACTGAGGAAGAAAAAAATCAAAAGCAAAAAGGTCGGCAGAATATACCGCATACCCAAAAAGAGTGTGATCGAGTATATGGAGCTAACATAAAGGAGGATTCACCACCATGACTGGTTGTGTACAGCAACGAGGTGAAATATATTATATCCGAATCAAGTATCAGGATTTTGCAGGTAGGCAAAAAGAAAAATGGGTATCAACCGGACTTAAAGGACGCGGAGCAAGGCGACAGGCTCAACAGATGCTTGATCAAGTCTTAAAAGATCATGCATATTTGGAAGCCAAAGACAGTGAGCGTTCAATGCTGTTCGCAGATTATCTGAAGCAATGGCAACTGACACAAAAAGATAAGGTTGCTCTTTCTACATATGAAGGGTATATGACATACTTTGATTGCCACTTAATCCCTTACTTCAAGGAGAAGGGCTTGAATATTCAAGCAATCAAGCCGATTGATATATATCAATTCATAGAGTATAAGCTACAGGACGGACGCTGTGACGGAAAAGGAGGTCTCTCAAGAGCCGCAGTCAAGAAACTGGTAGGACTCATCAGACACGTGCTCGATCATGCTGTCATGATGGGCGATATCGACTATAATCCCGCGCTTCGTGTTCCGATCCCCAAGGATACTACCGAAAGCAGCCATGATGAAAAGATAGTATTCTTGACAGCACAGGAGGCTCAAGAGATGCTTAATGCATTTTCCGGACATCCATTGGAGCCTATTGTGTACGTAACACTTTATTATGGATTGCGAAGAAGTGAAGTGCTTGGGCTTAAATGGGATGCTATTGACTTCGAGAACAACACCATTTCTATTAAGCACGTAGTTGTAAAGAATAAGACAGTGGTTGCAAAAGACTCTACAAAGTCCTACAGTAGCCGTAGAACCTTTGAAATTCTTCCCGAGGTCAAAGACCTTCTGCTCAAACTAAAGGAAGAAGAAGCCGTAAATAGGGCATTATACGGCGCCGCATATAAAGAGAGCGATTATGTGTTCAAACAGGATGATGGCACACTGTTTCGTCCGGATAGCCTTACAAGGAGCTTTCAGAGAGTTCTCGCAAGGCACGGCTTGCAGAAGATGAGATTTCACGATCTCCGTCACACAACGGCAAGCGTATTGTTTGATAAAGGCTGGGATATCAATGAGATCAAGGAGTGGCTTGGCCATGCCGATATTGAAACAACCGCAAACATTTATACTCATATAAGCCACATGAAAAAGGTATCCCTCGCGAAAAACATGGAGAACACCTTCGTACTGAAAAGTGAACCGACTGAGCCAAGCGAACCCAGCGAACCGCAAACCCCAAAAATGTAAAACCGGAGGCAAAAAACCTCCGGTTATCTTTTTCTGCTGATTTGAGTGAAAAAATATTTTTTGTCACTCGATGGTGGTAAACGATTTTGAGTAACAGTTTGGGGTACGAAATGGGAACGCGAAAAATTTAGGTAACAGTTTTAGGTAACAGTCCGAAAAATCAGCCAAAAATCCACGATTTTCGAAGGTCTCTCGGAACAGGAAAGAGAACACAAAAAGCGAGAAAACGAGAGATAATCGAAGAAAAACAAAGAAAAAAGGAGATTCCGAGGAATCTCCTTTTTGGTCTGAGTGACAAGACTTGAACTTGCGGCCTCTACCACCCCAAGGTAGCGCGCTACCAGCTGCGCCACACCCAGATGTCCTTCGGGAGGGGTGCTCCCTGACGACTTGATTATTATACCACAAGAGTACGGAATTGTCAAGCGTTTTTTTAAAAAAAGTTTCACAAACGATTTTCAAACTCGAATCGGGGTATTGTGCATTTTGCCCTTTGCGAATCCGAGTACGGTACTTCCCTTCCCTCGGGGGCGGATATGGGACAAAAGAGCCTGGGGAGAGAATTGTGAATCCTTTATCTATATTGCCTTACGAAGCGGCGGTGGAAGGAACGTTTTTTGATGAGTCCGTGCATGTAATTTTTCAAAAAAGGCTTGACAAGCATGATGTTTTGTGATATAATGTTACCTCGGTACGGACTGCCATCGTGGGTCCGTCTCCTTACCGCGCAAAATTTTCAAGGCGCGGTCTGATGTCCATAAGGAGGTAATAAACATGGAGATCATCAAGAATTTTTATGAGAGCCTTTTCATCGTCGACGTAACCGGCGGTGAGGACGCTGTCAAGGCCTCTGTTGCCAAGTTCGTCGGCTTGATCAATGACAACGCCGAGACTGTGTACGAGGTCAACGAGTGGGGCAAGCGCCGCCTGGCATACCCCATCAACGACAAGCCCGAGGGCTACTACGTTGTCGTTACTTTCAAGGCAACCCCCGAGTTCCCCGCCGAGTTCGAGCGTCTTGCCAACATCGACGAGAACATCCTGCGTTCTATGGTCATTCGTCTGGAGACCGAGCCCACCGTTAAGGCTGCTGAGCCCGTCGTCGAGGAGACCGCTCCCGCTACCGAGGAGGCTCCCACTACCGAGGAGGCTCCCGTTGTCGAGGCCGCTCCCGTTGACGCTGAGTAATTCCAACACCCACCCTACTACGACAAGGAGGTTTTGGCATGTCCCTCAATCTGAATAAGGTCATTCTGGCCGGCCGCATCGTGGCCGAGCCTGAGCTGAAGCAGACTCCCAGCGGCGCAAGCGTATGCACCATCCGCATCGCCGTAAACCGTCGCTTCCAATCCCGTGATTCCCAGCAGCAAAACGAGGCGGATTTCTTCAACGTAACCGCTTGGCAGAACACCGCTGAGTTTATCGCGAAGTACTTCCATAAGGGTTCGGCCATCTGCGTCTGCGGCCGCATCCAGAACCGTACCTGGGTCGATCAGAGCGGTCAGAAGCGTTATATGACCGACATCATCGCTGAAGAGGCCAACTTTGTGGAGAGCCGCAACAGCCAGGAGAATCAGTCCGGCTACGGCGCCCCCGATGCCTACTCGGCTCCCGCCTACTCCTCGCCCGCCCAGACAGGCGCGCCCAAGTTCGAGGAGATCAAGACCGACGACGACCTGCCCTTCTAAAAGGGTCGCCCTTCTGATAGGGTAAGGAACGCCGTCCCCACAAAAATTATTGGAGGATAGAACAATGACTGAGAATACCACCGCTCGTCCTGCCCGCCCCTTCGTGCGCGGCAAGAGAAAGAAGGTCTGCATTTTCTGCGCAGACAAGGTCGCTTTTATCGACTACAAGGATTCCAACAAGCTCCGCAAGTTCATCAGCGAGCGCGGCAAGATCCTGCCCCGCCGTATGACCGGTACCTGCGCTAAGCACCAGAGAGAGGTTCAGGTCGCCATCAAGCGCGCCCGCAACGTCGCTCTGCTGCCCTACATCGCTGACTAATATCGGCGTATGAGAAAACCGCCTGACCCATGATGGGTTCGGGCGGTTTTTCTGTATTCATGGAAGATACCGCAAAAGGCAACGGGCGCACACATCCCGAGCTTGCGAGGATGGCGCCCCTACCCAGCGGGATGTTACGTTTCTTCCGTCTCTCTCAAATACTCCAGAAACGCCAGATAGTCCCTGCGCATCTCCTCGCTCAGCTCCTCTACGCTTGCGGGCTCCACCAGCGGCAGAGGCGGGTGGTCGTGGTCGTCTCCCGCGTTCTCAAAGCTGTGGTAGCGCACGGCGAGGGAATCCAAGGGATCCACGCACAGGCAATCCGCGGGGCTATCGTCCCATTGGAAGTTGACGCCATAGCGCACAGCCCCTTTGTAGTCCTCAAAGCGCACAAGATCCAGGTTTTGGGTGAAGCAGGGGAACAACACATCTCTGCCATGATGCCAGCAAATCTTTTCACAGGTGTCACATTCCTGCTTCTCGCAGAAGCCCATACCGTAGGGTGAGTTGTCGACGTTGTCATCCACCGTCAGCACCCGCTTGTGCTGATCCAGCACGCATTCAGCCAGGTAGTCCTCGTTAAAGGCCTCGTCGGGCTTTCCGCTGTAGATGCGGCGTTTCTCGATGCGGTAGCGGGTGGAGTCTCCCTTTTCGGTGAAGTCATACTCCTCGTAAAACAGATCAATGTAGTGTAGCGCGGCCTCGTAGGAGCCGCAGAGGTAGGTCTCGTCATAGCTTTCGGGGGTGTCCTTGATGTGCAGCTCGTAGACCTCTCCCTCGCCGAGGACGCGGAAGGCATCGAAGATCCGTCTCTGCCATGCCGTAATCAGTCCTACGGTCTCCCTGATCTCGGGTGAGGCGGTCTCGGCAAAGCGCTCCAGCAGGGTCATGCGCTCATCAAAGGTGGGGGCGTATTCGTACAGAATAAACAACAGCTCCTGTTCGGTGAACTCATAGCCCACCTCGCGGATCTTTTCCCGCAGGGCACGGGAGGGGAGCAGACGCAATATGGTATCCTTCATGGGAATTCCTTTCAAACAGGGGCGTTTTTGCCGGATTCGGCACCCCCTCACACGGTCATTATAGCACGCGCCCACGGAAAAGTCAATCAACCGCACGTTGATTCGCTGAAAAAACGTCCCCGTCTTGACAAATATCTGATTTCAAGGTATAATAGACCCATAGAAAACCCCAAGGAGGCGCCCTATGAGCCGCATCAACTTCTCCCCCGACTCCTCCGTGGTCATGACCCCCTGTGAAACCTACGACGACGCCACCGTCAAGGCCGCTTTGGAAGCGGTTCTTGCTCCCCTTGGGGGCTTGGACTGGGTCACCGAGGGCATGACGGTGGGCATCAAGGCCAATCTGGTGTCGGCCATGAAGCCCGAGGAGTGCGCCACCACCCATCCTTCCCTGCTCTGCGCTTTGACCCAAATGCTCCGTGAGAAAGGTGCCCGTGTCATCATCGGCGACTCCCCCGGAGGGGTCTACACTACGGCCTTCGTGAACCACGTCTACCACGCGGCGGGGCTATCGGCCTGCGAGGCAGTAGGGGCCGAGCTGAACCGCGATCTCGGTGTGGTGGATACCCGCTTCCCCGAGGCCTATGTGCTGAAGAGCTTCACCTACACCGCCTGGCTGGATACCTGCGACGCCGTCATCGACTTCTGCAAGCTGAAATCCCACGGCATGATGGGCATGAGCGCGGCGGCCAAGAATCTCTTTGGGGTGATTCCCGGCACCATGAAGCCCGAGTACCACTTCCGCTTTCCCGATATGCGGGATTTCGCCCGTATGCTGGTGGACATCAACGATTACTTCGCCGAGAAGGTGAAGCTCACTCTGGTGGACGCCGTAGAGGGCATGGAGGGCAACGGGCCTACCAAGGGGTCGCCCCGCCACATCGGGGTCCTGCTGGCCTCCGCCTCCCCTCACACCGCCGACGCGATCTGCGCCCGTCTCATCGGACTTTCCGAGGACGCCGTCCCCACCCTCCAGGCCGCCCGCGAGCGGGGGCTGCTCCCCGACGAGGTGACCCTGATCACGGTAGGCGCCCCCGACGGCAAACAAAACGCCGAGGATTTCGCGGTCGCGGATTTCGAGCACGTGGCGGTGCGGCGCGGGCATCTCTTCACCTCCAAGGGCAAGCTGGTCAGCAAGGTATTGGAGAGGCTGTTGGATTCCCGCCCCAAGCTGAAGGAGAGCGAGTGCGTGGGGTGCGCCAAGTGCGCGAATATCTGCCCCGCCAAGGCCATTACCATGAAGGACAAAAAGGCGGTGATCGACCGTGACAAGTGCATCCGCTGCTTCTGCTGTCAGGAATTCTGCCCCACGGGTGCCATGAAGGTACATCGAACGTGGATCGCGCGGATGCTGGTTAAGACTCAAAAATAATTTTTTGGTAATACCCGTAATGAACGCCGCTTTTTTGCGTCATAAGGGATGAAGACCGATTTACCCGAAAGGAGGAGCCGCTATGACCGACAAGACCGTCACCCCGGATGACGTCATCATCGAGCTGTACTTTGCTCGGGACGAGCGGGCCATTGTGGAAACGGCCAACGCCCACGGGGCATACTGCTTCGGCGTGGCTATGCGGATCCTGAAAAACCACATGGATTCCGAGGAATGCGTCAACGACACCTGGCTCAAGGCCTGGAATACCATTCCGCCTGAACGCCCCGGAGTCCTGCGCACCTATCTGGCCCACATCATCCGTAATCTGGCCCTGTCCTGCTATCGCCGCAATCATGCGGAGAAGCGTTCTCATGCTCCCGATTCTCCCCTTCACGAGCTGTCCGAGTGCCTTCCCGATCCCGACGGCTCCCCTGCCGAGGCGGCTACCGCGGCCGAGCTGCGGCAGGCTCTCAACGCCTTCGTGGCGGGTCTGGACGAGCTGGACCGCAAGCTCTTCGTCGGGAGATACTTCCACAGCTACACCCCCCGTCAGCTCTCAAATGCCTACGGCATGAGGGAAAACGCCCTGAATCAGCGGCTTTTCCGTATCCGTGAGCGTCTGCGGCGGTATCTCACCGAAAGGGGGTACCGCGTATGAAAGACAAGGATCTGAAGGCCCTGCGGCTCATGGAGGAGCTGGACGGGCTGGACGACGCCTTCATCGAGGACGCCATGCTTCCCGATGAGCACACCGCGGGCGGCTTCGGAGGAGGCTACGGCTTTGGCCGCGGCATCCGTCGGTTCATGAACAGCGGACTGGCCGTGGCTCTGCTGGCAGGGGTTCTGTCTCTGAGTCTGCTGGGAGTCATCGTCAGGCTGGGGCAGGGTACCGCCAACGATGTCTCCCCCGATAACGTGGGCCCGGCGGCCTCGGACACACCGAGTGAAGAGGGCACACCCCCCGTCACGATGGATCCGCCCACCACCCCCGACGAGGAGGATCGCGTGGAGCCCGGTACCACCTCAGTGGACGAATACGGTCTGATCTACCGGAGCAACGGCGACGGCACCTGTGTCTGCAAGGGCTTTGTGGACAAGGAAGGGCAGACGGTGCTCCGCGTCCCCAACTACTCCCCCGACGGGGACGTGGTGGTGGAGCTGGACAGCTTTGCCTTCCGCACCTGCTTTGAACTGACGGAGGTCATACTCCCCGACGGGCTTCGCAGGCTGGACCACAATACCTTCCCCATGGAGATCCCCATCTACAGCGTGTACGGGAATATTCTTTATTTACCCGGCCACTCCTATCCCTACATGGCGGCGGTGGCCACCATTGACAACCGTCCCGGCCACACCTCCCCGGCTCCCGGGACACGGATCATCGCCTGCCACGCCTTTACCTATGACGTCAGCACCTACTTCGCCCTGCATTGGAGGGATCAGGCGCAGGAGATTTCTGAAACGTCTGACTTTGTGGTTCCCTCTTCGGTGATCCACATTGGCGAATACGGCTTGACCGACGTAGGCAGGCCCATTACCTACAACGGATTCCTGGTGGGCTGGGACGCCTTGACGGCCGAAAGCCACGCCGATATCATCCGCACGCCCTTGGGAGAGGCCGTGCCCGTAAAGTGTCTGGACGGCACCACCGTTACCCGAGCCACCGAGCCCGACAGCGTAACCCTGTCGGGAGCGGTACTGGACACCCGCGACGGAACTCTGTACGGCGGCTACCTGTCCTACGCCCACAGGCTCAACCCCGACTACTACGCCTGGTTGCAAGCTCCCGAGTCTTTTGAGACAGCTCCCGATCAGTTCATTACCTTCCGAGAGGTCTTCGGCACAGAAAACCGGGTATTGACCCCCGCCGAGCTCTCCTCCGTGGTCTTCTCGGCCCAGGGATCTGCCGAAGAAGAGTTGATGGATTGGATCGCGGCGTACAATACCGATCCCGCCGTTCTGTACAAGGATCACGCGGCGGTCATGATCTTGCTAGAGGAGCAGGAGGCCCTCTACTCCTTCCGTGTCTCCCACGTGGAGGTCACCCAAAGCCACATCCACGTGATCTTTGAGAAGCTCCCCCGGGACGCCGTCCCCCTCAATGGGCGCCAGTTTGTTCTGGTGCCTGTCAATGACCCCTCGGGTCGGCTACAGGGCGCGTCGGTGAGCTATGAGATATTGGATCCTCCAAAGACTGACCCCCCCGACGGTGTTAGTAAGTGAGTGAAGCGCGTCGGTGATCTCCCATGCCTTCGACGGCAAGGAGTTTTGATGCGGTGCGCTCTCACCATTTTCCCTATAACAATCGTTTCAGAAAAATCCCTCCCCCGAGAAAAATCGGGAGAGGGATTCCTTTTGTGATGGCTCAATCCTCCACGAACACCTTGCGGATGGCCTCCAGGTAGCCGTAGCCGTACTTGGTGTCGGGCTCCAGGTAGGAGGTCTCGGTCCACTCGTTCCAGCTGTTGATGGTGATGAGAGGAGCGGGGAGGTTGTGGGTGTCCACGTACTCCTTGGCCTTGCGGAGAGCTACCTCGAACATCTCGGGGGTGTTATTCCTGCAGACGTTATCCACGAAGCCGCGAAAGCGGGGATTATTGTCCCAGCCCACCGAAACGTGGGGGTAGTAGGGGACGGTGTAGTCCTTGTCCATGCGGGCCCACTCGGCGTAGACCTCGGGGAGGATCTCGGCGTAGTCACGGTTCATCCAGCAGAAGTGGACAAACTGGTAGTTGGTGACGCTGTCAAAGCCCAGGGCGGGGACCACCTCCTTGGTGGAAAGGAGCTTGTTACCGTCCACGCCGCTCATGTTGTTCATGCGCTCGCCCCAGCCCGTCAGCTGCAGCTCCAGCCCGGGATGGCCTGCCTTGACCGTCTCTTCGCGGAACCACTCCAGGGCGTCCTTGGTGGCCTCAATGCCCCCCAACCCCTTGACCAGATTGTCCACGTCGTAGATCATGAACAGGGGCTTACCGTTGATCTTGTAGTAGTTGGGGCGGGAGAAGTACTTCTCAATGATGCGGTGGACCACCTTCTCGAACTCCACCCGATCCACCGAGCCCAGCCAGACGTTGGGATCCTGCCCTCTCCAGAGGAGATCGGACAGGCGGACGTCCCAGGTATAGCCCGCGTCGTGGTTGGCCCACATGATGTAGAACTTCATCTTCTCGTTGTTGGAGGCACCCAGAAAGCCCTCGTCCAAGCACTGCTCCAGGAAGGGACGGCGGTCGTACCAGTACCAGTCGTAGATGAAGACGTTGACACCGTGCTTCACGGCTTCGTCGATCTGCATCTCCATGACCTTGGGATCGGCCTCGTCGCAGCAGCCCCAGAGGGGCTTGCGGTCCCACTCGTAGTCGGCGGGCTTCAGGGGCATACGGGAGGGGACAGACATGACCGTCTGCCACTCACCAATGCCGTCGGGCCAGAACTGACGGGCGCGGAATTCCTTGCCGGTGTAAGAAGGCCAGATGTAGGCCGCGATGTCGTACTTTTGCATAGTGATCTCCTTATCTGCCATAGAAACGGCATGTATTTTGAATAGCTGTTTGATTACTCGGCCAGCAAAGGCTGAACGAACAGGGCGCGGTAAGAGGGCATTTCCCAGACAGCGTCAGCGGCAATCTCGGTGATCTCACCCGTCACAGGGTCATAGAGTCGATAGCCCACAGCCCCCTCGTAGGTGAAGGTCATAGTGGCGGTCTTGGGTGCGGCATTGGCCAGAAAGAAGAAGGTCGCTCCGTTCTTCTCATAGGGGGAAACATACACGGTCTGCTTGGATTCCACAGTCAGGTCGAATCGCACCGATACCTCGCGGGCGGATCGGGAGAACTTCTTGACCAGACCGTCCTTGTGGCGCTCGGACAGCTCCTCCAGCTCCGCCTGATCCGTCTCATGGAAGGCCAGGGAGGGCATCTCTCCCACGAAGATCACCTCGCAGCCCTGGGAAATGAGGGTATCCAGCATCCGCATGTCTTCGATGCGCATGACGGTTGCTTTGGGAACAATGATGGTTCGGAAGGTGAAGTCACCCACCTTCAGAGCGCCTCCTTCGGCAGTGCCTCTTTGCAGGGAGACGGAGTCCAGGAATACGTAGTCTCGGGCGGATTCGCGGAGAGACTTGACAATGGAGTTGACCGTCTCGTCACAGGCGCGGGCGGCGGAACTGGGATTATACGTATACTGGTTCTCGGGAGAGATGTACTTGCCCGCCACGGTGTCCACGCTGTAGTAAATGGCAATCCCGGTCTTGTTCAGGGCGTCCACCGTGATGGAGCCCATGCGCCCAACATACTCGTTGAAGGCCTTGCCCGTGGCGTAGTCGGCACTGGCCTGGCCGTAGTAGGATGTGATCTGGTTACCGCCGTCGAAGTAGGCGAAGGTCATGGAGCCCAGGGCATAATCCAAATGATTGGTGGCGAATTCATCCGGGTCAGCCGCAGGAGCGATCTCCACCATAACCCGTCTCTGTCCTGTCAGCCAAGCCGAGGAGGAGGCGTACTTCCCTCCCGTCGAGATGCTGTCCATGTAGGCCTTGGGGCGGGGACTCAGCACGTCAAATCCGGGGAAGCCCATGTTTTGGGCGCATTGGATGTAGTTACCGTAGACAGGGACGTGGTACATCATCTGCTCCTCCAGGAGGAGGTGGCCCGACAGGGTAATGCCGTGGGCCTTACACCACGCCTGCACCTGTCCGAAAAAGTTCTCCGAAACCAGGTCACCGATGTGGGCGTAGAAGTGAGCGCGGAGGCGGATGGCCTCGTCACTATCGCTGTTATAGACCAGCGGGAGGAGAGGACGCAGATCGTAACCGAACTTCTTCTCAAAGGTATCGAAGATGTCGTAGTCATAGGGGAGAACGGGATTCGTTAACCCAGCGGGAACAATGTGGTGGACCGCCAGAAGCTGAGCCTCATCGTCAAAGACAGCTTCAATGACCTCGGAGAAGTTCTCCACGGCCCCCTCGTAGGTGTCGAAGGTGACCTCAATGAAGCGGGCTACGGCATCTCGATTGAGAATATTGGGATAGGAATTGTTCCATTCAAAGCCCAGATTGTACTTGGTGGCACAGTAGATATAAGCCACCCAATCGCCGTCCGTACCCTTGAAGGTCATCTGTCCGCCCTCTACCGTCACCTCAAGGGCTCGGTAGCTACCGTTCGTCTCCAGTGAAGCGCACTCCACCTTCACAAAGGCATCCGGGACAGCCACGGTCTGTTGGGCGGAACCGCTCCCCTTAACCGTGATCTGGGTCAGGCGCACCGCCTCGTACTCGGGGTGGCCCTCACAGGTCAGATCCCCCGCCGAGCCGCTGGGGTAGCCATGCTCGTCGTAAAGCCACACCCGCAAGCCCTGAGCATGGAGAGTCTGCACAAACTCATTGAAGCGGGCCAGGGACTCCTCGCTGCGGAGGTAGTTGGGGGTGAAGGGGTCGTTGGTCGCCACGCCTCCAAAGCCCAAGTCCTTGAGCTGCTGCACCCGATCCGCGATGGAGCCGCCGGGATAGCCATGCTCAATGTTGAGAGCACGAAATTCGTTGGCAGGATTCATGAAATCCTCGGAAGAGATCAGAGGGGCATTCTGCACCTTGGGATCCACGGGGGCTTCGGTGGGAGCCTCTGTCACCCCCTCCGTACTGTCCTCGGTGGAAGCATCGGTAGGTGCTTCGGTGGAAGTGTCGGCAGACAAGTCGGTAGTCATTCCCTCGGCAGTTCCACTCTGGGGTGCGTCGGGAGAGTTCACGCAGGCAACGACCGTCAAGACTAAAGTCAGAAGCAAGGTGATCCAAAGCAGTTTTTTCATGGTTGATTCCGTCCTTTTTGTAACGTGGCAATCTCAATAGAGGCGATAAGAGAGTGTTTCGGATTGGAAGGCCTCGGCATCGGTCTGCCAGGCCTTGTAGATATCCTCGGCGGGGATGTCGGTGGTACGGAGGGTGTCGTTACCCGTGGACAGGTCGATATGCCAGCGGCCATCGGGGGAGGCAGGAGCACGGAAGGCGAAATCGCGGGGGTACAGGGCTTGGAGGGTGCGGATGAGGTGGAGTCCCAGCCTCACCGAGCGGATCGCGCGGGGATCCGTGATATGGATATCCACCCCGCGGCAGACCTCGCCTTGGTACTTGGAAAAGGCGGGGATGAAATGGGTGGGGCTGAAGCGCAGGCCGTCCAGACCAAGGGTGTCCAGACCGTCGGCCAGCTCCAAAGGGTTGATATAGGGCGCGCCCACCGTGGTGAAAGGAGTGGTGGTGCCCCGTCCCTCGGTGGCGTTGGTGCCTGCCAGCATGCAGGTGCCGTTGTAAACCAGAATGGACGCGGGGGTGGGGAGATTGGGACTGGGACGCACGAAGGGGAGACCGCAATCCTGCCACAGCATGGAGCGCTCCCATCCCTCCATGGGGATGACGGTGAGATCACACCCCAGACCGTAGGCCCCGTTGTAGTACCGCGCCAGCTCCCCCATGGTCAGACCGTGACGGATGGGCACCCGGGTGAGGCCGATGAAGGAGCGGCAAGCGTCATCCTGTCGGCACCCCTCCACCACCTCACCGCCCAAAGGATTAGGACGGTCCAACACCC
>JAFQOC010000481.1 GCA_017420845.1 Clostridia bacterium | reverse complement strand
GGCATCTTATCCACTTTTCGTAGAGGGCGGGATTGTGGTCGTTGAAGGGGCGGTCGGTGTAGGTGAAGTTGATGTGGCAGAGGGCTACGCGGCGGGTAACCCCCTCGGCGTTGTAGGTGGTATCGGCCTGTGCGATGAGGTCGCGGAGGTAGTCGGTCTGGGCCTCGCGGAAGCCCAAAAAGTCGGCCACGCCGCCGTACTCCGGGGAGCCGTACTCGATGCTGGTGTCGGGCTTATCCTCGCCGCAGTCCAGCACAACGCCCCAGACGGGGCCCGCGCGGAAGGTATAGTAGGTGGCGCCTCCTCGGGTGGGGATGTACTTGTGGAGATGCTCGGCCATGTAGCCGCGGGTGTCGTGGTTGCCGCGGACGTAGACGGCGGGGAAGGTGCCTCCCGTGATGGCGGCGGTGAGGCGGTGAAGGGTGGTGACCTGGTCTTTGTTGGCGGCGGAGTCACCGATGTCGCCCAGGAGGAAGAGGAGGTCCACCTTACCAAAGGCCAGGGCGGTCTCGGCGGGGACGGTTACCTGTCCGTGGGTGTCGGCCAAGACGTAGGCCTTGATTTCCCCCGTCTCGGGAATGGGGGTGAAGGGGTAGTCGTAGGCTTCGGTGGGGTCGGGCTTGGGGTAGTAGTTGCAGTGATCCGCCAGGGGGGTGATATGGACGCGGTAGGCGCGGGCCTTGTCCAGAAGGGTCACGGGGACCTTGATCTTATGGACGTCGGTATCCGAGCGCATAACGCCGTTGATATTGTCGGTGAAGGTTCGGCCGCCCACCACCACCGAGGCCATGGCGGGCTTGTCACAGAGGAGAATGATCTCGTAATCCTTTTCCACCAGGAACACGCCGGGGTGGCAGGTGAGGGAGGTCGTCTCAACGGCGTTCACATCGTGAACGCGGTTCACATCGTGAACGCGGTTGATGGGGGTAGGGGTGGTGTTCATGTTACTCCTCCTTGTTATCCGCGTAGGGTGTGACGTCAATCTTGGCCAGCTCCGCGGGGGGAATCTTGGACTTAGCCCGCTCGTGGTACTGGATGGTGTTGCGGAGCATGAGGGTGAACTGGGCCTGAGGGGTACGGCCTTCGGCCTCGGAGATGTAGATAAGCTTGCGGAGGAGATCCTCCGAGAGGCGGACGGGGACGGTGTAGGACTGTTTCATGGGGTGACTCCTTTCATGGATAAGCAAAGGACGGGAATGCTCCCGTCCTTCGGTAATTTCAGTTGTCGAATTTTCGGCGGTCACATCAGCGGGAGACCTTGGTGACCACGGTGACGGGGTTGTAGTAGCGCAGGATCTTGAGGGTCTTCTCGGTGGCCTCGAAGTAGACCACGCAGAGCTCGCCGTCCTGCTCAAAGGTGGCGTAGTACTGGTCAGGGGCGGTGGAATGGGAGGCAAACATGTAGGTTTTGGATACGCCCTGCATCTTCAGCTTGGCGTCGGAATCGGCGGTGCGGGGGGCGACCGCGCGGAAATCCTTGATGATTACGTCCAGCACCTTCTTGCGCTTCCTGCTGCCGTAGATGCGGGAGAAGGTCATCTGACCCGAGGTCATGGAATACTCCAGCTCGCAGTTGAAGATCTTCCAAAAGTACAGAACGATACCCAGAAGACCAAGGGGAAGGACGGCAAGCATGGGCATACGGATGATGAAGGTGAAGGCGACGAATGCTCCGATAAAGGCCAAGAGACCGAAGCGACCTAAGAACTTGATCATCTTCCGCTTGCCTTCGGCTTTCTCGTCAACGACGAACTCAAAGGTGTTGAATTCACTCATGGGGACAGACAGCTCCTTGTTGTTTTTTTTGTTTATCCCATTATATCACATTCGACGAAGGATTGCAAGGGGGAGGCGGTTTTTTTGCAAGATTTTTCATTTTTTGACGCAAACGGCTTTTTCTCGGCGGTATTCCCGAAAAAAACACGAAAGAATCCCGAAAAATTCATAATTTACCTCTTGCATATACGCGAGGTTTATAGTATAATATAATGACCAATAGTATTCCCCAAAGGAGTTTTCTCATGAAAGCAGTCATTACCGTTACGGGCAAGGACAGCGTGGGCATCATCGCCAAGGTGGCGACCGCCTGCGCCGGGTTCGGTGCCAATATCGTGGACATTTCCCAGTCGGTTCTGAGTGACTATTTCGCCATGATCATGCTGGCGGATATCGACTCTTTGACCATTGAGTTCTCGGAGTTCGTGGACAAGCTGGAGGCCTTGGGCAAGGCCAACGACCTGGTGATCCACACCATGCACGAGGATATTTTCAACACCATGCACCATATCTGAAGTCGGCTGAGGCCGCCTTCAGTCAAACCTTTCCTTGTCGGCCTGAGAGGCCGCCATTGCCCGAGGGCAGATCGGAAAGCTTTGGCATAGAATACGAAAGGCAAGTTACCATGCTTGATACGAGAGATATACTGGAAACCATCCAGATGATCCGGGAGGAGAATCTGGATATCCGCACCGTCACCATGGGCATCTCCCTTTTCGATTGCGTCAGCGACGACGGGAAACGCCTGTGCGACAACATTTACGATAAGATCACCCGCAAGGCCGAGCGTCTGGTGGCCACGGGACAGGACATTGAGAAAAAGTACGGCATCCCCATCGTCAACAAGCGGGTATCCGTGACTCCCATCTCCCTGGTGGCGGGGAATATGTCCCCCGACGTCTTTCTGAAGCTGGCACACACCCTTCAGCGGGCGGCGGATACCGTGGGCATCAACTTCATCGGCGGCTACTCCGCTCTGGTCCACAAGGGCATGACCCAAGGAGACCGCAACCTCATTTCGGTGATCCCCGAGGCTCTGGCCGAGACCGACCTGGTCTGCTCCTCGGTGAACGTGGCTACCACCAAGGCGGGCATCAATATGGATGCCATCCGCCTCATGGGCTCCACCATCAAGCGGGCCGCAGAGCTTACCGCCGACCGCAACTCCATCGGCTGTGCCAAGCTGGTGGTGTTCGCCAACGTCCCCGAGGATAACCCCTTTATGGCGGGCGCCTTCCACGGTGTGGGAGAGCCTGACACGGTCATTAACGTGGGTGTTTCGGGTCCCGGCGTGGTGAGCTCGGCCATCGCCCGTGCAGGGGATTGCGACCTGTCTGCTCTGGCGGATATCATTAAGAAGACCGCTTTTAAGATCACCCGCGTGGGTCAGCTGGTGGCCTCCGAGGCCGCGGACCGTCTGGGGGTTCCCTTCGGTATCGTGGATCTCTCTCTGGCGCCCACTCCCGCTATCGGTGATTCGGTGGCACTCATTCTGGAGAATATGGGTCTGGAGTCCTGCGGGGCTCACGGCACCACCGCCTGTCTGGCCATGCTCAACGACGCGGTCAAGAAGGGCGGCGTTATGGCATCCTCCCACGTGGGAGGTCTGTCGGGCGCGTTTATTCCCGTCTCCGAGGATGCGGGCATGATCGCCGCCGCCAAGCGAGGTGCTCTGACCATCGAGAAGCTGGAGGCCATGACCGCCGTCTGCTCGGTGGGACTGGACATGATCGCGGTGCCCGGCGACACCTCCGAGGAGGTCATCTGCGGGCTCATCGCCGACGAGATCTCCATCGGTGTTGTCAACACCAAGACCACCGCCGTCCGCGTTATCCCCGCCGTGGGCAAGACGGTGGGCGACGAGGTGGACTTCGGCGGCCTTCTGGGGACGGCTCCCATCATGGAGCTGAAGCCCTACTCCCCCGCTAAGTTCATTCACCGTGGGGGACGCATTCCCGCTCCCATCCACAGCCTGAAGAACTGATCCTACCGTACACATACCGAATATACTATCCACGAAAGGAAGGAAATAACTATGAGCATTTTTAAGGCATTCAAATTCGTTGCCAAGGTCGGTGAGACCCTGGTGAACGCGTTCGAGAGCGTGGTGGATTTTGCCGATCACGTGATCCACAAGAAGGAGTATGAGCGCCGCGCAAGAAACCGCAAGATCTTCTGGACGGTCTTTGGCTCGGTCGTGGGCGCCATTACCCTGGTTCTGCTCTTCCCCTACCGTCTCATCGTCAAGCGCAACGGGGATTTTGAGATCCGCACCCTGCTCCTCCGCGTCTACCGCAGAAGCCCCGACTACGCCATTCCCGAGGGCGGCACCGACGGCTTTGACATCGAGGCCGCCGAGGAAGAAGTCGACGCCATCGAGGAGTAATTCCCAAGGAGTCTGACACATGGAGCTTTCGGACATCACCACTCCTGCGTTGGCCTACCTGGGTGACAGCGTTTTAGAGGTCTGCGTCCGCACCTATCTGGTGACCGAGCGAGGGCTTTCCACCTCGGCACACCTCAATCGGGCATCCCTGGACTTTGTCCGTGCTTCGGTTCAATCCGAGGCGATGGGACGCATGGAGCCCCATCTGACCGAGGCCGAGGCCGCGGTTTACCGCCGCGGCCGGAATATGGGACACGGCAACGTTCCCAAATCTGCCTCTGTCGCGGAGTACCGCCGCGCTACGGGCATGGAGACCCTGTTCGGGTATCTCCACGTCACGGGGCAGGCGGGCCGCATTGACGAGCTATTCCGTCTGGGCTACGGTCTGGACGCCCCCGAAACTACTTGAACAGGAGACACAAAATATGAACAACAACCCTAAGGTCGTATTCACGGTTGCCGAGGTCAGCGACCGACCTTATGAGCTGGGCAAGATCGAGGTAGAGCTGTTCCCCGATAAGGCTCCCGCCACTGTGGAGAATTTTCTTTCTTTGGTTGAGAGCGGCTTTTATAAGGGGCTGATCTTCCACCGTGTGATTAAGGGATTTATGATCCAGGGCGGCGGTATGACCCCTGAGTTCCAACAGAAGCCCTGCAAGGCCATTCGCGGCGAGTTTATTGCCAACGGCTACATGCAGAACGATCTCAAGCATACGAGAGGCACTCTTTCCATGGCCCGCACCTCGGACCCCGACTCCGCCTCCTCCCAGTTCTTCATCATGCATGAGGACGCTCCCCATCTGGATGCCCAGTACGCCGCCTTTGGTCGCGTCACCGAGGGCATGAACGTGGTGGACAAGATCGCCTCCTGCAAGACCGGACGATACGGCTTTTATTCCGACGTCCCCCGTGTGTGCATCATGATTACTGATGCCGCCGTGGTGCCCGGTGACGAGGCCCGGTGATCCCCTTTGCGGGAGCCTGCCCCGGGCATATGGGGAAAATCAATCTGTTTTCGTCCGCAAAATGCGGTTTATGAAAAAACAAAAAACATATATATGGAGGATACCATGAAGTACAACAAGAAGCACACCAATGAACTGACCGCTGACGTGGTTATGGTTGCCGCTGCCGCCGGCGCCGCTGCTGCCGGTGCCGTAATCG
>JAFQOC010000480.1 GCA_017420845.1 Clostridia bacterium | reverse complement strand
GTGGGAGCCTCGGTGGGGGCTTCGGTCTCAGCCTCGCCCGTGGTGTTCTCGTGGGTAGAGTTATAGGAGAACTTGAAGCGTGCACCGGGGGCTACGTCACCCGAGAGGTAGAAATCCATAATGTCTCCCGAGAACTTGGAGTAGTCACCCTCGTCGTGGACGTTGTCGGTCCAGGCGAAGTTGATGGTGTAGTCGTTCCCCTCCAGCCCCAGAGCGGACTTGGGGATCTCCACAGCCATGGTCTTGCCATCCACGCGGTACTTTACGTCGGCCACCTTTTCGGTATCGTAGCCGTTGCCCGTGAACCTTTCCAGTACCAGGGTCTCGGCGGAAGCGGGGGACTTGTTGACGATAAAGTCGAAGGTCTCCCAGCCCTTGTTATCTTGGTCGGAGTCGATGTAGAGGTTCATCCAGAGGCTGTCGGTGTAGGGGGTAATATTCTCGTTACACTCCACGAAGAACCAGACGGCATCGGTGTCGCGGGCGACTCTCGCACCAATGATGTCGTTTCGGCCCGAGGTCTCGGTGTAGTGGAGGGATCCGTAGCCCTTGGCGTCGCGGTGAGCGGTGTTGCCGATGTAGGCGGCGTAGTAGGGCTCGGCGGTATTCCACTGGTCGGCTCCCTTGGTAAGGTCAATGGTCTGGGACAGGGAGGGGGTGGGGATGGGGTTGACACCCTTGTACCTGCGGACGTAGTTGACCAGTAGGTAGTAGTAGTGATCCTTCAGCTCGCCCTTGGTCATTTCCAGATCGCGGCTGTATTCGTCGATGAACTGGTCGGGGAAGGCGTTCTCAATGGCGTCGGCGGAGGGGGGCCATGCCTCGTGGCGGCCCGCGGTCCACTCGTTCCAGCCCGTGATGAAGAGCACCTGCGGATCCTTCTCCAGAGCGTAGTCGAACTGCTTGGCGAACTGGTAGCCCCACTTGGTGGCCTCGGTCCCCTCCTTCTCGTAGCGGTCCTCGAACTCGGGGGTGTAGGAGCGGCCGATGACGTTGAAGCCGTTCATGGCGGTGCCCTTGTTGGTGGCGTAGTTGTGATTGACCGCCACGCCCACCGTCATCTGCTCGATGATCTTATCCATATAGCCGTCGCGGTCCTTGTAGTAGACGGCCTGGGGGTAGGTCGAAAGCCAGCCCCACGTGCCCAGCTGGCGGCCCTCCACCACGTAGGCGGCCTGACCGGGACGGAAGGTGAAGAAGTTCAGGATCTCCTTGTGGAGGTTGGAGCCGCTCTCAAAGTTCTTGAAGCCCATGAGCATGGGCTTTTCGTCCCAGTAGAACCAGAGCTTATGGAACTTATCGGTGCGGAAGAAGTCCAGATACATCATCTCCACCTGCTCCACGTTGCCGGGGGTGGGGCCGAAGGGCAGGAGGAAGGAGACCTTGGGGGACCTCACCGCGCCGTTGTCCATAGCGTCGATCCAGGTCTCAAAGAGGGGTGTATAGCTGGATTTCCAGGTGTAGTTGCCGTTGCTGTTATCGGTGAAGACGGTGTCCACCCCCGCGTTGGCCAAGAGCTCGGCGTGGCGGCGGAGGACCCAGGGGTCGTTGGTGCGGTAGTAGCCGTAAAGGGGCTCGTTCCAGAAGTAGGCGTAGCCCGCGGGAGGCCAGGCGGGATGGTCGTAGTCGTTCTTGGCCTCGGGGTACTTGAGCATGAATTCGGTGGTATTGATGGGGGTATTGTAGGCCAGATCCACGTGCCAGGTCCAGTAGAACATGGCCACGGTCTTGTCCTCCTTAACCCCGCCCACGTCCTCATAGGTCACCGACTCACGGCCAAGGCCATCGGTAAAGACCCAGGTATCGGGCATGACCTTATGGGTATTGACCAGATGATCGGCAGGCATTTCCCACTCCGCGGGGGCGGTGTGCTTGCCGTCGATGGCATCCTTGGTGCTCTCCAGAGACAGGAAGGGCTCCACGGGGGTCTTAGTGAAGGACACCGAAATCTCCCAGGAAGCGGCCTTCTCGATACCGCTCTCGTAGGTATAGGCGTGACTCACGGCGTCGGACATCTGCCAGGCACCCAGGCGGCCGCCCGAGAATTCGTCAATGCAGATGAGGTACTCCCCCGCGGGCTGCTCGTCGAAGGAGAGCTTGGCGTGGCCGTTATCGGGGTGGTTCTCGATCCTCTTGGTGGCCACGGGGGCTTTTTCCCGGGTGGTATCGAAGTTGGTATCCCACTTGTAGAGGGAGAGGGTCAGGCAGACCGTCTTGTCCCCCCAGGTGGGCATACAGAGGGTGAACTGATTGAAGGGCGCGCCCAGACCCAGACGGATGCCGATGGGGGTGCCCTCGGTGAACTGACGGGGGGTATGGGACGCCAGCTCGGAAGTATCGAAGGCCCTGATGGTCACGGCCTCGTCCGAGGCAATGTTGTCATCGGCGGCGCTGACCGTAAACAGGATCACGACCGAGGACGAGAGCATAAGCACCGCCAGAAGCAGAGCCAGGGAAATACGCAAATGCTTTCTCATAAAAACCTCCTGCATGATGGGGTATACGTGTATTATACATAATTATCCCAAATTTGTCAATGCGCATTCTCCACAACAGAGAACATTTTTGCCGCTTTTTTGCTGCTCCCCTTGACTTTCATCGGGAAATCGGCTATAATACTTCTATAGAAAATCCCCGAAAAGGAGCATATATATGGCCACCACCCCCGATATGACCGCCCTCCGCACCCGCGCTGAGCAACTACGCAAGGAGCTGGACTACCACGCCCGCCTTTACTACGTGGAGGATGCCCCCGTGATCTCGGATTACGAGTACGACAAGCTCTACTACGAGCTTGTGCATCTGGAGGAGGATTATCCCGAGTTGGATGACCCCGCTTCCCCCACCCACCGCGTTGGCGGCAAGGCCCTGGACAAGTTCGAGAAGGTCACCCATACCGCCCGCATGGACTCCCTCTCCGACGTCTTCTCCTACGACGAGCTCTCGGATTTCGTCCACCGCGTCCATGAGATCCTCCCCGACGCCCCCTTCTCGGTGGAGCCCAAGATCGACGGTCTGTCGGTCTCCCTTCGCTACGTGGGCGGTGTCCTGACCCAGGGTGCCACCCGCGGCGACGGCATCACGGGTGAGGATGTCACGAGTAACATCAAGACCATTTTCGATATTCCCCTGACCCTCCCCGAGCCCCTGGATCTCACGGTGCGCGGTGAGGTCTATATGCCCCGCGCCGTTTTTGATAGACTGAACGCCAAAAGAGAGTCCGAGGGTACCGCCCTTTTGGCTAACCCCCGCAACGCCGCCGCAGGCTCTCTGCGCCAACTGGATCCCAACATCACCGCCCAACGTGCCCTCTCCATTTTCGTATTCAATTTTCAGGAGGGGGATCTCTACCTCGACGGCCACGCCCCCGAGACCCACACCGAGACCTTGAACCGCCTGTCCGATCTGGGCTTCACCACCCTGCAGGAGACTACGGTTTGCGCCTCCCACGCCGACATCGTCGCCCACATCGAGTCCCTGGGTGCCCGGCGAGACGACTTGGCCGACGATATCGACGGCGTGGTCATCAAGCTGGACCGCCTGGCTGACCGTATCCGCATGGGTGAGGGAACCAACACCCCCAAGTGGGCGGTGGCCTACAAGTTCCCCCCCGAGCAGAAAATCACAAGGCTGGAGAGCGTCACCGTGGCCGTGGGCCGTACCGGCGTCCTGACGCCCACCGCTAACCTCGCCCCCGTCCGCCTGGCGGGCACCACCGTCAGCCGCGCCACCCTCCACAATCTGGACTTCATCCGTGAGCGTGACATTCATCTCGGCGACTACGTCACCGTCCAGAAGGCGGGGGACATCATCCCCGAGGTGGTCTGCGCCCATCCCGAAAAGCGGGACGGCACCGAGATCCCCTTCGAGATGCCCACCGTATGCCCCTCCTGCGGTGAGCCTGTGTTCCGCGAAGAGGGCGAAGCCGCCGTCCGCTGCACCAACGCCGCCTGCCCCGCTCAGCTCTCCCGCGGCATCGAGCATTTTGCCTCCAAGGACGCCATGGATATCGACGGCCTTGGCCCCCAGATCGTAGAAGCCCTCATCCGCGCCGACCTCATCCGCGACCCCGCCGATCTCTATACCCTCAAGGCAGAGCAGGTGGCGAATCTGGAGCGCATGGGCGAGAAGTCAGCCCAAAACCTCATCGCCGCCATTGAAAAATCCAAATCGGCAGGTCTTGAACGTCTCCTCTTCGCCCTGGGTATCCGCAACATTGGCGCGGTTGCCGCCGCCGCCCTGGCCGCCCGCTTTGGAACGTTGGAGGCGGCTATGGAGGCTACTGTTGAGGAGCTTTGTGCCATCCCCGATTTCGGTGAGATCACCGCTCTTTGCGTAGTCAACTACTTCTCCCATGAGCAGAACCGCGCCCTCTGCCGCCGTCTTGCCGACGCGGGTCTTGTCACGGTCTCCACCGCCGCTCCCACGAGTGACCGCTACGCGGGCAAGACCTTCGTGCTGACGGGCACACTCCCCACCCTGACCCGCGACGAGGCCTCTGCTCTCATTAAGGCCCAGGGCGGTAAGGTCTCGGGCTCGGTGTCCAAGAAGACCGACTACGTGGTCGCAGGCGAGGCCGCGGGCTCCAAGCTCACCAAGGCAACCGAGCTGGGAGTGACAATCATCGACGAGGCCACCCTCCTGGAAATGCTGAAATAAGGAAAAAACCGCTCCGACCTCGGGGCGGTTTTTGCCATGGGTATTTTTTCAAATTGCAGTTTATATGTCTGTTGTCTGACGGAAGAAGCGGTGACACGATCCACCCTCATCCGTCGCCGCCGCAGGAGCTGGCGACACCTTCCCCCGCGGGGAAGGCAAGGGTCTTATGTTTCTCGTTGTCTTAAAAACCT
>JAFQOC010000479.1 GCA_017420845.1 Clostridia bacterium | reverse complement strand
GACGGATGGGCAGCTGCTGGGGGCAGATCTCCTCGCAGGCACCGCACTCGATGCAGTCGGTGGGCTTTCCGCCCTTGGCGGTCATCCAGCCGTAGTGGCCCCGGGCATCCTCGGTATTGAAGCGGCGGGCCTTGTTCTCGGAATTGAATATGCCGGGGATATTGATGTTCATGGGGCAATGATCGCCGTCCACGCAGTACTTGCAGGAGGTGCAGGGGATGGTGGGGATGGCGCGGATGATGTCGGCCACCGAGTAAACGGCCTTGAACTCCTCCTCGGTGAGGGGGGCGAAGTCCTTCATGGACTTGATATTATCGGTCATCTGCTCCATGTTGCTCATGCCCGACAGGACCATGAAGATATTGTCGAAGGAGGCGGCGTAGCGGATGGCGTAGCCCGCGGGGGAGTACTCACCCAGACCTTTGATGACTTCAAGACCTGCCTCGGGGAGGTTGACCAGGCTGCCGCCGCGAACGGGCTCCATGACGATGACGGGCTTGCCGTACTTGACGCAGACCTCGTAGCACAGGCGAGACTGAACGTGGTTATCCTCGTAGTCCAGATAGTTGAACTGGAGCTGGACCACCTCGATGGCGGGCTGCTCGGACAGGATGGTCTCCAGCACGTCGGCGGTATCGTGGAAGGAGATACCCACGTGGCGGACCTTGCCCTCGTTCTTCAGCTCGGAGGCGATCTCAAAGGCGCGGTTGCCGGTATAGTGGGGGTAGTTGCCCTTATTGAGGGAGTGGAGGAGGAAGAAGTCGAAGTAGTCGACGCCGCAGGCCTCCAGCATGGACTCGAAGTAGGGGCGGATATCCGCCTCGGTATTGAAGAAGTTGGGGGAGAGCTTATCGGTGAGGATGTAGCTGTCGCGGGGGTAGCGGGAGGTCAGGCAGGCCTTGACCGCCAGCTCGCTCTTGCCGCCGATGTAGCCGTGGGCGGTGTCGAAGTAGTTGAAGCCCGCATTGATGAAGGCGTCCACCATGTCGCAGGTCTGGGGGATGTCCACTTCCCCGTCCTTCATGGGGAGGCGCATCATGCCGAAGCCGAAGTTTTTCTTGATCTCGGGGTAGAAGGTGGTCATGGGTTCTATCTCCTTAATTTGATTCAGAATTTGATGCTGTTATGGTAGCCCGTAATGATCCCCTCACGGTAGAGGTGGGAATCGTTGGCGGTTTGCAGGACGTGGGGGTACACGTACTTCCCTCGCGGCTCAAAGTTGGTCACCGACATGGAGCTGTGGCTGAAATCGAAGTGGGTGCAGAACATGGGGTAGGGGATATCCAGCATACTGCTGAAGAAGCTCATGCCGAAGCCTTGGTGGGCAAAGAGGGCCACGCGGTCACGGTTGAAATGCTCACCCACCACCTCGTAGCGGGCGTTCTCCCTGTCGTGGCGGAAGCCGAGGGACAGGAAAAACTCGTCCACGGCGGCATTGACCCGCTCCACGCCTGCCTTGAAGTTGAGTCCGGCAAGCTCGGGATGCTCATACCATCGCTCGCCCAGAGCGCGCACCTCGGGGGAGGAGAAGATCTCCAGATAGTGGGGGTCAAAGAACACCCAGGTATGCTCGTACTTGGGATGGGGGACGGTGAACTCGTTCCAGACGATGCCCTCGTCGGCCCAGTCGCAGGGGGTGATCTCCTTGCCCAGCAGGTCGCAGATGGGCTGTGCCGTCTGCATGGTGCGGAGGGTAGGGGAGGCGAAAACGCGGTCGATGCCAAAGAGGCAGAGACGCTTGGCAAGGGCCTTCGCCTGCTCACGCCCCAGAGGGGTCAGGGAGTAATCGGGCACGCCCAAGGGCTCGCCATGGCGGATGTAGTAGAAGAGCATAGACGTATCCTTCCTGCGGTTCAGAATCTGATGCCGTTATTGTAGCCCGTCAGGATCCCCTCGCGGTAGAGATGGGCATCGCTTGAGAGCTGGAGCACCGTGGGGTAGACGTATCGGGAATGCCCGTCGAATCGGATGACGCTCATGGAACTGTGACCGAAGTCGAAGTGGGTGCAGAAGTGGCAGTAGGGGATATCCAGCAGACTGCTGAAGAAGCACATCCCGAAGCCCTGATGGGCGAAGAGCGCCACCCGCTCGTATTGGGGGTCGATTACCTCATAGCAGTTGTTCTCGCGGTCGTGGCGGAAGCCCAACTCCAAAAGGAAGGCATCCACGGCCTCGTCCACCCGCTTGACTCCCTCTGCAAAGCGGTAGGGGGCAAAGTCGGGGTACTCGTACCACTTTTTATCCAGGGCTCGGACCTCGGGGGAGTTGAAGAGCCGCTTCAGGTTGGAGTCATAGAAACACCAGGTATGGCCGTGCCGCTCGCTGGGGACCATGAAATCCCTGGCGGCCAGGCCCTCGTCCGCCCAGGGGCATACGGTCATGTCCTTGCGGAGGAGGTCGCAGGTGGGCTGTGCCGTCTGCATGGCGCGGCCTGAGGGGGAGGAGTAGATCTTGTCCACCCCATAGGTAACCAGCCGCTTGGCCAAGGCCTTGGCCTGCTCCCGGCCCAGGGGTGTCAGGGAATCGGGGTCATAGATGGGGTCGCCATGGCGGATGTAGAAAAGCAGCATGGTCGTGTCCCTCCGGGTGTTGGATTGTATGTAATCATTTTACCATGAAACAGGGATTTTGTCAACGGGGTTTGGGGAAATTTCAAATTGCAGTTTAGCGGTGTGTTGGGTTTCAATGTTTAAGGGG
>JAFQOC010000478.1 GCA_017420845.1 Clostridia bacterium | reverse complement strand
CCCTCATCCGTCGTCGAATTCGCAACCCCGCGTTGACGGTAAGCTATCTGGCGGTGGGGAGTAGCTCCCGCACCGACGTGGCGATCTGCTACATGGCCGATCTGGCGGATGGGGATCTGGTGGAGCGGGTCAGAACTAAGCTGGCGGCTGTGAGGACCGACGCCTTGGTCATGGGGCACGAATCCCTGGCGGAGGTACTCATCAAGAAGCGGTGGTACAACCCCTTCCCGAAGATTCGCTACACCGAGCGCCCCGATACAGCGGCCGCACAGCTTATGGAGGGAAGCGTGCTGATCATCTGCGACACCTCCCCTCAGGTGATGATCCTCCCCACCTCCATTTTCGATTTCATGCAGGAGACCAACGATTTCTATTTCCCTCCGCTGACGGGAACGTACATCCGTATCGTCCGTCACGTGGTCTTCTGGATGACCCTGTTTCTGACCCCCACCTGGTATCTACTCATCCGCCACCCGGAGCTCCTACCCCCGTGGCTCTCCTTCATTCTGCCTACGGAGTACGGTCGCATCCCCATTATCGCCCAGCTGTTGCTGGTGGAGTTCATGATCGACGGCTTGCGCATGGCTTCCCTGAATACCCCTAGTATGCTGTCCAACTCTCTGTCGGTGGTGGGGGGACTCATTCTGGGAGATTTTGCCGTGGAGATCGGCTGGCTCATACCCGAGGTGATCCTGTACATGGCTTTCGTGGCCATTGCCAACTTCACCCAACGGAGCTACGAGCTGGGCTACGCCTTCAAATTCATGCGGATGGGCCTGCTGATCCTCACTGCCCTGGGGGGAATATGGGGCTTTTGCGGCGGTCTTGTGGGAATTCTGATTCTACTGTTTACCAACGTAACGGTGACGGGGAAGCGCCATTACCTGTATCCTCTCATTCCCTTTGACGGAAAAGCCCTCAAATCCCTGTTTTTCCGAGTGCGCAAGGATCGGAACGGTTGATTCTTTTGCGAGGTCACCGATTGTTGCTTCAGGCCTCCCCACGGCGGTGCCGTGGGGAGGTTTTTTGGATAATCCGACGAATATTTTGGGGACTGATATGGGTGGGCTCCGGATTCTTTCGTCGTATTGAATGAAAAGAGGCGGAGTCTTTTGTGACTTCCGCCGAAAAGTTTGGAGAGGAAAACAAAGGGAAAAATTTGAGTCAAAAAGCAAACGAAAGGGGGCACGGAATCGCTTCCCCCACTTTGCGCCACACCAACCCCAAAAAGCGCTCTCGGTGGAGCGCGGGCCAAAATTTAGAACTGAAATCTGTGAATTGCAGGTAAATAATCTGTGAACAAAGAGAAAAAAGATACAGCTGTCCCTTGCAATTTCCTTATTAATATAGTATAATGGGGGCATAGTGGAGCGGAGTGGGGCGAAATGTGGAATTTTGGTGCAAAACTCCTCAAAACTGACGTAAAAAACAGCGATTGGAAAGCTGCAAGCGATGGGCTTGCCTCAATCCGCGGAAAGGAGGACTCGGAATGCTGAACGGTGAATACAGACACGCCATTGATCCCAAGAAGCGACTCTTTATTCCTGCCAAGCATCGGGAAGTTTTGGGGACTTCCTTCATAATCGTCCGCGATTTGTACGAGCCCTGCCTGAAGGTTTACTCCGCGGAGGAATGGCAAGCCTACATCGCGCCCATTGAGGCATTGGACGCCGACGAGGCTGCGCCCATCCTGCGGTATATTTACCGCGAGTCGGTGCGTGGCGACGTGGACGGCCAGGGCCGTGTGACGCTGAACGACACCCTCATCAAGCGCGCCAACATCGTCAAGGACGCCGTCATCGTTGGTTGCGGCCGTTACGCAGAGATCTGGTCCGCGGAGAATTACGCGGCTCAGCTGGAGGACGAGGACGCCGCCGCCATTGGCGCTAAGCTTCGTCAGCTGAAGAAAGAAGCCAAGAGGCAGTCTGTATGACGGACAAGGACATTCTCGATCTGTCGGTGAACGGAACCCCCGTGGATATCGGCGGACAGATATTTGCCCACCGCTCGGTCATGCTGGAGCCTTGCATGGATGCCCTGGACATTAAGCCCGACGGTATTTACGTGGACGGAACGGCCGGTGCCGGCGGCCATTCCTATGAGATCGCCGCACGGTTAACCACCGGTCAACTGATCGCCATTGATCAGGACGAGGCGGCCATCAAGGCGGCTTCCGCCAGGCTGGCTCCCTTTGGAGAGCAGGCTCGGGTGGTACGCAACAACTTCCGAAACGTGGCCGACGTGCTGGACATGCTGGGGATCGAAAGGATCGACGGCATTCTCCTGGACCTGGGCGTTTCCTCCTATCAGTTAGACACCCCCGAGCGGGGATTTTCCTATATGGCCGACGCGCCCCTGGATATGCGCATGGACGCGCGGGCCGAAAAGACCGCCTACGACGTGGTCAACACCTACAGTGAGCTTGATCTGCGCCGCATTCTTTTTGACTATGGAGAGGAGCGATTCGCCCCTCGGATCGCCGCCAAAATCGTGCAGGCGCGGGGGGACAAGCCCATTGAGACAACCGGTGAGCTGACGGCTCTCATCAAGGCCGCCATTCCCGCGGCGGCTCGTGACGGCGGACATCATCCCGCCAAGCGTTCCTTTCAGGCCATTCGCATTGAGGTCAATTCCGAGCTGGACGTGATTCGTCCTGCCCTGGAGGCGGCCATGGCCAGACTCAATCCCGGTGGCCGCATGGCGGTCATCACCTTCCATTCTCTGGAGGACCGTATCGTCAAGCAGACCTTCGCGGACATGGCAAGCGGATGCACTTGCCCCCGCGGACTTCCCGTTTGCGTGTGCGGCAAGAAGCCTCAGGTCAAGGTGATCTCCAGAAAACCCATTCTCCCCGACAGCGAGGAGCTGGAAAGCAACCCCCGATCCCGCAGCGCCAAGCTTCGGGTGGCGGAGAGGCTGTAAACTGAATTATGAATCGCGCGGCAGAGGCTGCCGTGACCATACATTGTGCCCGCGCGGCAGACGCGCGGAGGGGGAAGCACCCCAAATATGAAGGAAAGGAACGACGGTCCATGGAACAGGAATACAGGCAGGATGAACGGCTCGTAGGCGAGGGCTTGATTCTGAACACCGGCGGCAGCAGCGCCCGAGTCGTATCGGAATCCGAGATCGACCCCGCCGTGCTTCGTCGGAAGCAGGCAGAGTGCAGCCGTTCGGAAGGCCGTTACATACATATGTTCTGCGAGCGGTACCGTGATCGGGGTATTGCCGGTCAGATGCACACCGACGCCGCCAAGCAGGAAAAGACGGAGGCTCTGTCCAGAGCCATTACGCCCGGAGCATACGTGGGTACCGAGGAGCTGGCCGGAAGCCAGCAGCTCGACGCGTACCGAAGTGGTGTCAGCGACGGTCAGCGTTACATGACCGCCGAGGATTTCACCCGTTACTATCACGATCAGCGAGGCTATAAATTCCCCCAATACCGTACCGCTACCGATGAAGAACGCATCGCGGCGGTCAAAGCCGTATCGGTCGATACTACCCGTGAAATGAGGCCTGAACAGCCAAAAAAAGCCGGGTGGCTTACCGACGCTGACAAGCTCCCCGCATTCCTGCAAGGGCTCCGCGGTCGCAAGTGGTTTGAGCGACTGAACGAGTGGGCAGGCGAGACCTTCCCCCGCGAGACCGAGATGAGACGTGAGAGCCGTGCTGACGGCCTCAAGCGCTCCCGTCCCATTCCCGCCGGACTGGTGGCGGCACTTGTCACGGTGCTTTTGTCCATGACCATGGTCATCAGCAGTACGGTGTCGGTAAGCCAGGCCACGAGAGACGTCAGCGGGCTTAAGGAAAACCTGGCTGAGCTCAAGGAGGTACACGGCGAGCTGGAGGATCAGCTGGATCTCAAGAACGATATGCTGGCCATCGAGGACAAGGCCTCGGGAGAGCTGGGTATGGTTCACGAAAAGTATTTGAACGGCGAATATCTGACCGAGGAGGTCGAGGACCGTCTGGAGGTCTTTGATGAGGATCGGGACGGGGAAAAATCGGGGCTGGCCTGGTTGCTTTCTGCCTTCGGCCTTGGTGACTGACCGCCGCTTAACAGGCATAACGCACGTCGGGGTGACATACCCTTAAAGGGACGCTCCTGACCCGGCGGCTTATGTCCGCAGTATAAAGACGTATCAGGTGGCGTGTGCATACTCGCCACCTGCATTTTTCCCTGTAGGGGTATAGCTTATTCTTCATTATAACATCAAAAATCATATCTGTCAATAGCTTTTTTCAATTTGTCGAAAGGAGGTCCCCTCGGTGCAGACTCCAAACAATCCTCCCGATACGGGCACGGTCAAGCGCGCTTCCATCATCGGGATCGCCATTGCTGTCATCTTTGTGATCCTGCTTCTTCGCATTCTGAAATACCAGACTCTGGACTATTCCATGTACCGGGACAAGGTGCTCAACCAGATCACCACCGAGTCCGAGGTGGTAGCGGATCGAGGTAAGATCTACGACCGCAACGGCGTTCTGCTGGCCACGAGCGTTACCACCTACCGTGTATTCATTGCCCCTCGCACCGTGGCACAGGCCTCGGAGGAGCAGGGCCTCAAGTACGACGTTCTCATTGCCACCGAGCTTGCGGATATTCTGGAGGTGGAGTACGATTTTATTCTCAAGCAGACCACCTACACCAAGTATCTGGACCGCACCCTGGCCAGAAACGTGGACGAGGACGTAGCCGAGCAGGTGCGGAAGGTGATCGCGGACAACGATCTGGAGAACATGGTCTTTTTACAGGCGGGTACCAAGCGCTACTATCCCAACGGCACCATGGCTTGCCATGCCCTGGGCTTCACGGGAAGTGACGGCTCGGGTCAGTACGGTCTGGAGCTGAAATACGACAGCATCCTGTCGGGAACCAACGGCCGCTACATTACCGCCCGTGATTCCCACGGCAACGAGATGCCCTACGAGTACCAGAGCTACATTGAGGCTCAGGACGGCTACTCCATCATCACCACCCTGGACGTCAATATCCAGGCGGCTCTGGAGGAGCAGCTCCGTACCACCTACATTGAGTCGGGAGGCCAGAATCGGGCTACGGGCATGGTGGTGGACGTCAACACCGGTGAGCTGTTGGCCATGGCCACCTATCCCGACTTTGACCTCAATGATCCCCGCGCCCTCAACGAGTTCGATCAAGAGATCCTGAACGAGGCGGGGCTGGCGGCGGACAGCGAGGAGTACGCCAAGCTCAAGCAGGAGCTCCAGCTTACCACCTGGTCCAACAAGGCCGTTACTGAGATCTATATGCCGGGCTCCACCTTCAAGGTGGTGACCGCCTCCATGGCCTATGAAGAGAATCTGGTGGATCCCAATTATTACTACAACTGTCCCGGATACCACATCGTGCTGGGGCGCAAGATCCGTTGCCATAAGACGACGGGTCACGGCCGACAGGACTTTGCCACGGGTCTGCAGAACTCCTGCAACCCTGTGCTCATGATGATGGGCGCCAGTATCGGACGAGAGAGATTCTACAATTATTTCCGTTCCTTCGGCTATCTCGAAAAGACGGGCATTGACCTGCCCGGTGAGGGCGTCAGCATCTTCCATCGCGAGGGCTATTTCACGGATCCCGACAACCTGACCGCCGAGATGGATCTGGCGACGGCTTCCTTTGGACAGAACTTCAAGGTCAGCCCCATTCAGCAAATCATGGCCGTGGCCACCGTGGCCAACGGCGGCTATCTTCTGACTCCCCGCATGGTGAAGGAGGTCGTGGACAGCGAGGGCAACGTGGTGGAGACCTATTCCACCACCGTGAAACGGCAGGTCATTTCCAAATCTACCTCTGAAAAGCTGGCGACCGTTCTGGAGCAGGGTGTATCGGGCGGAGCGGGTGCCAAGAACGCCTACGTGGCCGGCTATCGCGTGGCCGCCAAGACGGGTACCTCGGAAAAGATCGACAAGAAGAACGATACCGGTAAGGAATACTACATCTGCTCCTGCGTGGGCTTTGCTCCGGCGGATGATCCCCGGATCGCCGTGCTGGTCCTGGTGGATGAGCCCACCAAGGGCGTGCTCTACGGCAGCGTGGTCGCCGCGCCTTATCTGGCGGGCGTCATGCGGGACGTTCTACCCTATCTGGGTGTGGAAGCCGAGTATACCGACAAGGAGCTGGCCAATCTGGCGGTGGAGGCTCCCTCTCTG
>JAFQOC010000477.1 GCA_017420845.1 Clostridia bacterium | reverse complement strand
CTGTGCGAATGCGACAGCGAGGCGTGTATTTGGGCGTATGGCTATTCCATCCTGTACGTGAGTCATGATTGGCTCTATTTTTCGGTCGAAAACCAGATCCACGGATACGGACTGTACCGCTGTGACCATCAAAGAAAAAACATCGAATTCCTGTACGAGATCCCCGCCTTCTATGAAAGCGACGGTCAGAACGGAGGCTATGGGTATTGGGAAGCCATTGAATCGCTTTACGAGGTAGATGGGAAGCTGTATTTCGCGGGGCAAGCCTATGAATCGGGGAAAGGCTCCTTGTTTGCCTGGAAGGTGCTTGATCTGGCCACCAAGGAGGTGACTGTCCTGTACACGGGAAAGTCCGACCAATTTGTTGTGGCCATTATGGACGGTAACGTCTACTATCACTACGGAAATCAAGAGGGGACGAAGCAGATCATTTATAAAACCGATCTGTCCTTTGAAGCTCATGAGGAAGTGTTCAAGGCCATGAAGATCTCGTCCTATAACGATACCCACATGGTTCTCCGCGGGTACGTACAGAAAAACGGGTACACCCCGTACTATGTATACGATGTGTCCACCGGCCGAATGACCGAGCTTCCCGGCGGAGGTGACAAGTACAATTTCAAGCTATCCGGAAACTACGTATACTACCAGGACCGCGTCATGGGTGAGGAACTGACGGACGATCCCTTTGCGGATTACTATTCCTTTACGTGGAAGGGCAACAAGACCGCCAGAACCGACGGTGCGGGAAAGCTCTACCGCATGAATATTGCCACGGGGGAGAGCGAATGTGTTCTGCAGCTCACCTACAAGGACGTGCCCGTGCGCATCGAGTTTTACGAGCCCGACGGTGAGGTGGTCTACTTCTCCTTCCGCAACCACGAGGAATTTGAGAACTTCTACAATCACGGCGAATTTGACGAGTCGGTGGAATACGATGCCCATAGCTGTGTGGTTGACCTGCACAGAGGAATTCTCACCTTTTTGGAATTTCCTAATCAGGATGAATAGAATACCGCGTAACCATGGAGCAGCCGCATTTTGCGGCTGTTCTTTTCATACCCACAAAAATCGTGCCAACGGGGTATTTTCCCCATAAATGGATTATGCTATAATGGAATCCCCCAAAAATTTTTTGAATGATGATTACAGATCCGCAAAAAAACGCGGACTGAATGGATAGAGGGAGAAAAGGAGGTGAGGTTATGCGCTCCGACGAAAAACAAAAACGGGAGGATCGCCGTATCGTGGAGCTTTTCTGGAAGCGGGACGAAGCGGCCATCGCGCTGACCGCCGAGCGGTACGGGCGGAGCCTATACTCCATCGCCTACAACCTTCTTCACGATGATTGTGACACCGAGGAGGTGCTCAACGACACCTACCTGGATGCCTGGAACAGCATCCCGCCTGCCAGACCCGACTGCCTGTTCGCGTTTCTGGTCAAGGTGGTTCGCGGCAATGCTCTGAACGCCTATGAACACCGCCATCGGGAGCGTCGGATCCCGCCCCACATGGTGGTCTCCCTCTCCGAGCTGGACGACTGTTTAGGGCGGGACGATGCCGCCGCGGAGGAGGACTCCCGCACCATCGCGGCTGTCATCAGCCGCTATCTGGAGCAGACCACCGAGCGCAGACGCTTCATTTTTGTTTGCCGCTACGGATGCGGAGATCCCATCCGCAAGATCGCGGGAATGCTGAAGGTCAGCGAATCCACCGTCAATAAGGAGCTGGCCACCATGCGGGAGGAACTGCGCATACAACTGGAAAAGGAGGGTATCACCGTATGAAGCATGAAAAGAAATACGAGATCATGGGGCTTCTGGATGACCGCATCTATGAGGAGGTCCTGCAAAAACGGGAGGAACTCACCAGCGGGGGCGTACACCGAACAGGCAACCGCCTCCGACGAGTGCTGCTGATCGCCGCCTGTGTGGCCGTCTTGGCAGTGGGCGTGACGGCGGCGTTCCTGCCGGCTATGCTGTCGGATCCCGGTGTGGACACGCCCCCCACAGCCGAGAGTGAGAGTGCCGCCACTCCATTTCCCGATGCGGAGTGGGTGGAGGATCCCACCATTGTGCAAGTACAGCGGTTGAGCGTGGGAGGTGATTTTGACACAGCAAGCGTCCCTACGGCCAAGGATGATACGGTTACGGTAGAGACCGAACAGCGGCTGGGTCAGCGGCTCATTCTGTTACAATTCAGATGCAGGGAGGGTGAGCGGATCACCGTGACCCCCGATGGGGGCGGCGCGCTGTTTGAGACTGTGCAGATCGAGTATAACCAATACCCGTGCTGGTCGGTGTGGAACCCGGAGAAGGAGGAATACTATCTCGCTGATGAATACCTCAAGGTGAATACCGAAGAGAAGCGCGCCTTCCTCGGCCGGTCGGTCACCATTACGAAGGACACCGTGCTGGTCTGGCAGTATCCCGATCTTCCCCGCCCCTGTAGAGAGGACAATTTCGTAGACTTCACGGTCACGGACAGCGAAGGGCGCATCACGGGAGGCGGCAGTATCTACATCGGCGGCCTCGACCTGACTACGGTCAGCGAGAACAAGACCTACTATGGCGGGGGTGCGGGTATCACCGACGTGTACCTCAATGCCTCTTACCGCCCCGTTCTGCTGGGTGCCTACCGCTACACCGAGGGGAGCGAGGTGGATGCCGACACCCACGCCGTCAAGCTGGCCACTCTGCACAGCGAGGCGGAAAGCGCCCGCCAAGGGCTGTTCGATGACCTGAGCGAGGACTATTTCCGCCTGTCCTACCGCATACTGCTTCTCCGCTACAAGACGGACAGGTTTTACGGTATCTACACGTTCACCATTCATCACGATGTGTCCTATGATCGCTACACCTGCGTGGAGCTTTGGTCGGAGGACGAAAAGCAAAGCTTTTTCCTCTATGACGGCATCTGCCAGCCCATCACGGAGTGGGAGATCTATACAGCCGACGAGTATGGCCGTACTGTGACAGGCAAATTGACCTTGGAGGATGGCACGGTGGTACTGGTCGATATCAACCATCCCGAGCAGATGTACACCATCATCCCCCCTACCGAATGAATCAGGAAAGGAACCCGATACCATGAAAAAAGCGTTACTCAACATTTTGACAG
>JAFQOC010000004.1 GCA_017420845.1 Clostridia bacterium | reverse complement strand
GGGGGCTTCGCCCCCTTGACCCCCATCGTTGCCGTAGAGGAAACGTGGGTGGCCTCACCCCGATAAACTGCAATTTGAATTTATCCTTTTTTCTTCTTCCCCAAATCCCTTGACTTTCCGCCCAAACCATAGTATAATAGAAAGGTACATATTCGCTTCTAATCGAGGCAAAGAAAGAAGGCGTTACTATTGGCCGGACAATTGCGTTCCGAAAAAATGAATATGACCGAGGGCCCCGTTCTCGGGAAAATGATCCGCTTCACCATACCCGTCATGGCCTCGGGTGTCCTCCAGCTTCTCTTCAACGCCGCCGACGTGGCGGTGGTGGGCCAGTTCGCGGGGGATGCCGCCATGGCCGCCGTGGGCAGCTGCGGCGCCCTCATCAACCTGATTATCAATCTTTTCATCGGCCTTTCGGTGGGCGCTGGCGTCATCGCCGCCCAGGAGCTGGGAGCCAGACGCTACGAGGAGGTGGATAGGCTCATCTCCACCGCCCTGACCTCCTCCATCATCGGCGGTATCGCCGTCATGATCTTCGGCATTGTCATGGCCGAGCCCCTGCTCCTGCTCATGGACACCCCCGAGGACGTGCTGGCCGAGGCCGTCCCCTATATGCGGGCCTACTTCTGCGGTATGCCCGGCTGTCTGGTCTACAACTACATGGCCGCCATCCTGCGCTCCAGCGGTGACACCAAACGCCCCCTGTTCTTCCTGACGGCGGCGGGTGTGGTGAACGTCATCCTCAATCTGGTCATGGTGCTGGGCTTCGGCATGGGCGCCATCGGCGTGGGCATCGCCACGGCCGCCTCCCAGTACGTGGCGGCGGGCGCTACTCTCATCTACATGAGCAAGACCAAGACCTCCCTGCGGCTGGCGGGCTTCAAGGTCTACGGTCAGAAACTCCTCCGCATGGTCACCATCGGCCTTCCCGCAGGCCTCCAGGGCTGTATGTTCTCCCTGTCCAACGTCATCATCCAGTCGGCGGTCAACGCCTACCCCACCGTCACCATCGCGGGCAACACCGCCGCGGGCAACCTGGAGGGCTTCGTCTACACCGCCATGAACTCGGTCTACCACGCCGCCCTGACCTTCATCGGCCAGAACGTGGGCGCGGGGAAATACGAGCGCATCAAAAAGATTGCCTTCCAATGCGCGGGCATGGTGCTGGTCATCGGCCTTACCCTCAGCGGTCTGCTGGTCTTCTTCGGGGATAAGCTTTTGCTCATCTACGCCTCGGGGGAGAACCGCGACCTCATCGTGCAGGCGGGCATGAACCGCCTCTCCATCATCGCCGCCACCTACTTCCTCTGCGGCCTCATGGACGTGGGCTGCGGCATCCTGCGCGGCATGGGCAAGGCCGTCCAGCCCATGATCGTCTCCCTTCTCGGCTCCTGCGTATTCCGCATCATCTGGGTCTTCACCGTCTGCCCCCTGTTCCCCGGGCAGATCATGGCGCTGTATATCAGCTACCCCATCTCCTGGATCGTTACAGGCGGCGTTCACTACATCTTCTGTGTTTACTTCTACCATAAGCTCATGAAGCGTAAGAAGCAGACCGAGCTGTCCGCCCTCGCCACCACTTAATATAATGAGCGAAACCCGCAGGGTTTCGATCCTCACCTCTTCACT
>JAFQOC010000476.1 GCA_017420845.1 Clostridia bacterium | reverse complement strand
GTAGATTCCCACCCAGCCCTCGGGAACCGTATCCTGACGCTCGCTCTCCGAAAGGAAGGGGAGGTTGAGCATACGGCGAAGGGATGGAACGGCGGCAAATACGGTGAGTGTCAGCAGGGACAGAGACAGCAGGGCCGCCACGGCGACGAGAAACGTTCTACGATAGCCCCTCCCGCGTCCCGTTGTCCGAGGGCTGTATCGGCGCGAGGATTCCAGCAGTGTCGGGTTGATATCGCCAAAGGCGTAAAACAGGCGTTCCGCCTGATCTTGCTTGCTTTTCTTCATGGTAAAGCTCCTTTCTGTACGGAATTCACAGGGAAATTCCCTTGGATTCCAGATGGTCCCGTAAACGGGTCCTCATACGGTGGAGGCGAACACGAACCGTTCCCGACCTCAGCCCCAGGGAGCGGGAAATCTCCTCCACGGATTCACCGTCGTAGTAACGGCGGAGCATGATGGCACGGTCCTCCGGTGGCAGAGTCTCCAAAAAGCCCTCCAGAGCGTCCCGAAGCATCAGATCGTCGGCGGAATCCGAGGCGGACGAATCGGGCAGACACTCGGAAAGCTCTTCCAGAAGGACGGTTCCGCCGCAGTTACGCTTGGCGCTCGTCCTCTTGCGTAGGGTGCTGACAGCTATGTTTCTGGTGATCTTCCCCACATAGGCCATGAGGGACTCGGGACGGTTGGGCGGAATGGTATCCCATACCGCCAGATACACGTCGTTGACGCATTCCTCGGCATCCTCCCTCTGTCCCAGAAGATTCATGGCAATGTGATGGCATAAATGACCATATTTCCTCTGTACGTGGGCCAGTCCGTCCTCGGAGCGCTTCCATAGCATATCCAGAATATCATCATCCTCCGGAGGGGATTTTTCGTAGCGGTGATTCATGGTCGTTCCTCCTGTTTTGAGATCTCACCCATTATGTCGAAATACAGCAATCAAACGTTACAGGCATCTACAGAAAAAAGCGAAAAAAATTCGGGTGGCTCACTCATAAACGTGAGCCACCCTTGGATGTTGGCGTACGGTTAGGGAGTCTCGGTGCCCTCCTCGGTGGTTTCCTCGATGACCCGCTGATACAGATAGTACTCCCCGTCGGGCTCCAGCACCAGAAGGTAGTCCTCCTGATCCTGGACACGGTAGAGGATATAGGCATGATCCCGCTGACTCTCAAAGAGCTCGGCTCCCTTGGGCGGGATGACCGTGACGGGCTCGGTTTCGGTTTCAGGAAGGGTCTCGCCCTCCTCGGTCTCCGAAGGCTCGGGCTCCTCGGGCGCCGTCTCGGCGGTGGATTCGGGCTCGGTGAGTTTGGGCAATCCATCGTCACGGACCTGGCCGATGATCTCATCAATGGGGTACTTCTTCAGATTCAGGCCCTTTTTACCCAGAACACCTACCAGGGCGTAGGTCTCTCCCTCGTAGATCAGGGTGTCGTGATTGCCGGGCTCTCCCCACTCGGCTACGGTAGGATAGCTCTTGAAGGCAACCTGATACAGTACCGCCAAAAGCACACCGATGAGTACAAAGGCAATCACCGCCCGAAGGATGAAAAAGGCTCTTTTCGGTTTGGTAGGGGTGGTATGATCCATAATCAACCTCAATTGTGGGCCAGCAGACCCAGGGAGTTCATCCAATGGATGACGTGGGAGGCGAAGCCGTGGTTACAGCTGGCCTGGGAGGCCACCAGCTCCCACAGGGTGCCCGTGGTGTCGGCCATGTAGGTGAAGTAGCCCTTGATGTTGTCGTAGAGCTCGTCCTTCAGGCCGAAGCGGTCCAGAAGATCCAGGCGGAGGTAGTTGCCGATGAAGGCGTTGGCAGGCCAGATCTCGGGGTAGAGGCCCTTTTCGGCGCGGGCGTAGCCGAAGTCATGGACCAGGGTATTCCACAGCCAAGGATGGGTCTCGGGGGTGGCGGTGCCGCAGAAGAAGGCGTAGTACTGGCAGGACTCGGTGCGCTCACCAGAAAGCACCAGCTTCCCGTCGCGGCGGTAGGCGTTGTCGCAGTAGAAGCCCGACTCGGTCATGGACAGCTCGTTGATGACGGCCTTGAGGGCTGTGGCCTTGGCGATGAGAGCCTCGTCGCTATACAGCTTGCCCAGGCCCTCCAGCATGTAGGCGTAGAGCATATTGGAGGCGAAGGAGACGTCCTGGGTCAGCTCGTTGGACTTGGACCACTCCAGGAACACCCAGGATTCCAGGTTCTCCAGCAGACCGTACTCGTTCTCGTACTTCTTGAAGAAATCGATCAGAGCATACATCTTATCCTTGGCACCGTCCACGAACTCGCGGTCCCCCGTGCGGGTGAAGTACTCGCACAGCTCCACGGCGTACCACATGGCCCAGTTGGGGATGTAGGTCTTGTCGTAGTGATCCGCAGGGTAGCACATGGGGAGCATGCCCTTGGGAATGAACTCAAAGGACTCGGGAAGGATGAAGCACTGGAGGAAGGCGCGCTCCAGCTGGGATTTGCCCGTCAGGGCGTACTCCACGCGGGAGGTGAAGAAGCTGTCGCACAGCCAGCCCGCGCGCTCACGGGAGGGGCAGTCCATGTAGATATCCACGGCGTTGGCGCGGTAGGTCTCGATGGCGGCGTCATAGATGCGCTTCATGGTCTCGTCCTCACCCACAAAGGAGGCGGTGATGGCCGAGGTGGGGAAAGCGATATGGTGGAGGCGGAGGCCCTTGACGGTCATGGAAGCGCCCTTGGCCATGATGCGGGCGTACTTCATAACGTGGGGCATGGCGCACTCCAGGCGGTACTTCCCTGCTTTGGCAATGACCGTGATGATATTGGACAGACCCATGCGGAAGAGGCGGACCTGGCCGTCCAGGAGGATCTCGTCGAAGATGATGAACAGCTCGCCGTCCCCCTCGGCCTCCAGGTCGAACTCGTAGATGCCCGTGGTGTTGCAGGGGAACTCGATGTCGGCGTAGGAGTCGGCGGGGAGGGTGATGACGTCGGGGGTCTCGGTGACGTCGACCTGGTCGTGGGGATCGCACTTGCTGACCTCGCGGTGGGAGGCGTAGTCCAGCTCGGACTCACGGTAGGCCAGGTAGTGGGGGCCGATGTCGCTGATCTCGCGGGAGTTGTAGTAGCTCTCCTTCTCGGAGTAGGAGAGCTGACCGCGGTGGATGACCGAGACGGGGTAGACCAGCTCGTCCTCCTCACCCATGGGAATATCGCGGCAGAGGAAGTGGCCTGCTACGGCAGGCTCTACCTCCACGGGGGTGGCGGTCGTGTTGGGGTTCACTTCATAGTCAAAGGCGCCCTCGGAGAGCTTGTAGGTCTCCACGAAGGTACGCTGGAAGGAGTAGCGCTGGACTTTTTGCACGCGTTCTGTGACGGGATAAGCCGTAAAGCCGTCTTTTCCGGTGGCGGCCACGATCTCATCGCCCACGGTGATCTCGGCGCAGAGGAAGCCGGGCTGGTTGAGGTAGGAGAAGGCGTTGACGTTGTAGGAGGCCACGCGGAGGGCGACGGTATTGACGTCCTTGGTGAGGTACTTGGAGATATCGTACTCGTCCACGCGGAAGTAGCCGTGGCAGCAACGGGCGGGGCCGTGGGCGACGTAGGCACCGTTGATCGTGAGGAGGAAGGAGCAGGACGCGGCGGCGGCCAGCTTGACGGGCTGATCTGTGGCAGGGAGGGTAGCCACGAAGCAGACGGTGCGGTTCATGACGCGGGCGGTCCCCACCTCCCAGACGGGGGTGGCGGCGCGGAAGGTATAGTTGTGGGTCAGCATAATATGTCTCCTTTCGGGTACAAACGGTTTTGGACGGCATTTCCAGCCATTATGGCTATTATACCATGTTTCGCGTCAAATTGCAATAGATTTTCACGGAATGGGTTGATTTTCTTGTGACAATATGGTACAATGATACCCACGGATGAAATCACGAACCGTCTTGAACAAGCAAAAAGGATACGGAGCAAGCGTTCTCTTATATCTTGTATCGGCCGAGCTTGCTCGGCGCGTATCCTGTATCTTTGTATCTTATTGGAGGCTCTTATGAACCGCTACGTTATCACCGACTACGGCGTGATCCCCAACACCGACGCTCTCCAGACCGAGGCCATTCAGAAGGTCCTTGACCTCTGCAAAAACGGCGGCGGTACGGTGGTCATTCCCCGAGGCTGTTTCTGCATAGCCTCTCTGCGGATGTGGTCGGATACTACCCTGTACCTGGAATCCGGCGCTCAGCTCCTCGGCTCCGAGGAATGTACCAACTACGAGGTTTTCGATGTACCCGCGGGGGTGGAGCTTCGCACCGACATGGAGCTGATCACCCAGTATTATCTCGATAAGCCCTGGCCCGAGTACCGCCGCGCCATGATCTCGGCCTACGGGGAGAAAAATATTGCCATCATCGGTGAGGGGGAGGACTCGTTCATCGACGGCCGCGACTGCTACGACCCCGACGGGGAAGAGGGATTCCGTGGGCCTCACGGCGTGTTCTTCACCAACTGTCAAAACATAGTCATGAAGAACTACACCATCAAGCGCAACGGCAATTTCATGCACCAGGTAGATAACTGCAGGAACATCCTCATGGAGAACGTGACCTGCCTGGCGGGACACGACGGCATCCATCTGCATCATTGTACCCACACCCTGATCCGGAACTGCCGCTTCATCACGGGAGACGATTGTATCGCGGGCATCAACATCAAGGATCTCACGGTGAAAAACTGCGAGATCAACACCTCCTGCCAGGCCTTCCGTATCGGCGGCCATGACATCCTGGTAGAGGACTGCCACATCTGGGGTCCCGGGTATTATCCCCACCGCAGGACGGTGGTACAAGGGAAGGGTGTGGAGCTTCCCCGGGAGGAGGGACGGCACAACATTCACGCGCTGGTGTACCACTTCGCCAGCACCAACTTCCCTTCCGAGGTGCCTTACGGCAACTACGTATTCCGCAACTGTCTCGTGGAGACGGTGGATCGACTCATGCTTTACCAAGCCGACGGCGGCCCGTTGGAGAGCGGCGCGTACCTGGCGGATATGACCTTTGAGAACGTGACCTTTCAGGGGATGCTGTATCCTGCCCATTGTATTCCAAGCGCGAAGGTGCCCTTGACTGTGACGCTGAAGAACTGCTCCGTGGATTTCCGCGAGGAGAGCCGTGACTGCGGATATGGACTGTTTGCGGAGGGGACGGAAAATTTGAGGGTAGTTGTGGAGGATTAAGTATATCCTCATAGGAATGTGTCACCTCTACAAGCAATTAGAATTTCGTTATCCCTTAAAATTTTAGTGTATAAAGGAGGATATCTTGACAATGAAAAACAAATTTTGCCTTTTATCCGTTCTCTTTCTTTTAATCCTCTGCTTGCTCCTTTCCTTCACCGCCTGCTCTTCGGGGAACGTGACCCTCGACCCTGATGCCGACAATGACGATCTGATCTATAACGACGTACGTTATGTGAAGACCGAGTGGGATTTTTATACGTGGATGCCCGATGACGAGCAGGTGGAGCTTGGCCGACATTTCAACCTTCCCTTCTCGATGTATCTCGTGTACCATTCCTACACCGCTGAGGATCCCCTCTACATCGTCAGCGGAAATATGCCCTATATCCACTTACGGGAGGGGTTCGTGGTAGAGGATCAGGTTTTTAAGGTGGAAGGCACCGACCGCACCATCAAGCTAAGCGAGGCGTTCCTGCCCGCCGATCCGTCCATCACATCTGACGACCTGGATATTCACACCTCAAAAGGAATCGACCTTCGCATGGTGGACTGTCCGACTCTGCGTATCTACAATAGCGTAATACCCATAGATGGCAACTGGTATATGGAAAAGGATCCGTTTGGAGAAACCGTTCTCCGTCTGTCGGATGAAATGGTGTCCATACTGATTGAAGCAGGAATGCTGACGGAACAGACGGTGGAGTGAAGAATTCCGTGATCGAACCACAAAAACACAAAAATCAGCCCGACGGATCGTCATGATCCGTCGGGCTGTTGTTATGTGCGTTTTTTATCCCATCGTAATTT
>JAFQOC010000475.1 GCA_017420845.1 Clostridia bacterium | reverse complement strand
CGTCGCGGTCGTAGTCCATATAGGTCTTGACCGTGACGGTGTAGGCGGTGTTGTTCTTCAGAGCCTGATCGATGGCCGAGAACTTGACGTCAATGTTGGCGGGGAAAATGGTGGCGCCGTTGGAGTAGGACTTGCGGATGTCCCGATCCACGGTCTCGTAGACCACCTCGCCGGTGGCATTGTCGGTGACCGTGACCACGGCCTCCTTGACGTTACGGAGCAGACCCGCCCAGACGTACTGCACGGCGTTCACCGCGCCATCCTGGTTGGAAATGGATATGTACTTTCGGTCGGCGGCGATCTTCTTGTCAGCGGGATTCTGGACGAAGTAGTACGCGCCCATAAAGCTGACGTAGTCGCCCTCCACGCGACCCACGGGGCGGGTGGCGTAGGCGTCGGGCAGGGTCTTGTCCAGCAGGTCGATGGAATCGTCCAGCTCATCCTTGTTGGTCTGGTAGAAGTCCAGATCCAGAATGGGAGCCTCGGTCCAGTCGCCGTAGAAGGCCAGGTAGGGAGCACTGAGGTTGACGGAGGTTCCCTCGGTGGCGGTCAGGGTCACGAAGCCCTCCACGTACATACCGTTCTCGAAGGAATCGTCCATGTACTTCTTGTCGGCGTCGCTCAAGGTGATGGTCATCACGACCTCGGCGACCTTGCCGCCGGGAACGGTAACAGAGCTGCCGTTTTGGGTACCGCCGCTCACCGAGGTGACGGCCACGGTGGCACCGTCCAGGATGTAGCCCTGCTCGGTCACGGTGGTCTCGCCCTGGTTGGTCTTGGTCTCGCTGACACCCTCGGTCATGACGAGGGCGGAGATATCGTAGGTCAGGGCGCCGGAGCCGAAGTTATGGATGGCGAACTTGAGAGTATAGACGCCGGTGCGGGTAGGATCGTCGCCCAGCTCGATCTTGGACTTGTCCATAATCTCACCCGTCTTGCGGTCGTAGGTCTGGATGAAGGCCCTGGTAGCGGCGGAATGATCCAGATTGGCCAGACCCGCGCCCTGCTTACGGGGGGAGTAGGGGAGGCCGTTGGTATTGTACACCACGTCGGCGGTGGACATGAGTAGCTGGTTGACGAAGGCGGTCACAGCTACAGGATCGTCAGCCTTATCGGGGAAATTGGCCTTGACGTACTGGCGGAGCAGCGCGGTCACGCCCGACATATTGGGGGTAGCCATGGAGGTACCCGAGATGCGGTCGTAGGACTGACCGGGCACAGCCGACAGGATGGAGCCGCCGTGGGCGGTGATTTCGGGCTTCAGCTGGAGATCGGGGGTGGGTCCCCAGGAAGAGAAGTCGGACATGAAGGGGCCCGAGGTCTGGGAGCGCTTGATGGAGAGCTTACCCGTCCCCGCGGCGGCCAGCATCTCACCGTCGTCCTGGCGGATGGAGGCCACGGCGATGGTGGTATCGCCCACGTTCATCTTGATGTCACCCGATACGTTGTTGTAAATAATGATACCGGCGGCACCCTTCTGCTGAGCCACGTTGGCCTTTTCCTCAAAGGTAGTGGAGCCTCGGGCCACCAGGGCGATCTTGCCCTTGACGTCAATGCCGGTGTAGTCGGCGGAGCGGCCCGCTCCGGGAATGGTGATGAACTCGATCTCCATCTCATCCACGCCCTCGGGCAGAATGTCGTCGTAGAAATTCTTCTCCTCAGACACGCGGTCGGAGGACTCAATGAAGTAGATGATGGTCTCTCCGAAGAGCAGGTAGGGGGTCTTGACGCCGCTGATGGAAGCGACCGACAGAGCGCCCTTGTAGGTGGAGGGAGAGCCGACGGTGGCCGAGTCGGGATTGGAGGTCAGACCCAGGTTACCGTTCTTCTCGGAGGAGTAGGTGGAGTTGTAGCTGTTGGAGGCGGCGGCCACAATGGAAATGCCCGCGGCACGAATGCGGTCGTACACACCCGAGATGGCTTCCTTATCCATCTCGCGGGAGAAGCCGCAGTCGGTACCCAAGGACATATTGATGACGTCCACGCCGATGACCACGCAGTCGTCCAGAGCGGCCAGAATCCAGGCGGATCTGGCGGAGGTCTCCACATCCGAGAAGGTCTTCATGATGCAGAGCTGGGCATTGGGAGCCACACCCGTGATGGTGTTGTCCTTACCCGCGATGATGCCCGCCACGTGAGTACCGTGGTCGGAGGCAATGGGATAAACATCGGAATCTCCGTCGGCGTAGTCAAAGCTGAAGGGCACCTTCTCGTTGATGTACACGTCGGAGGCGGTCAGATTGGACTGCATGCCCGAGGCGCGGGTATCCCCGATGAGAGCGGCGACCTCCTCAAAGGTCAGCCCCAGCTTACTGCGGTCCGCGGTGAAGTTACCCAGAGAGAAGGCGGAGTGGTAGTAGTCCAGACCCGTGTCCAGAACCGCCACCACGGTACCCGTACCGTCGTACGCAAAGCCCGAGCTGTTGAAGATACCTGTGTCGTAGACGTTGACGGTATTCTCCACCAGCTGAGTGGTATTCCCCAGGGACTTGGTCTCCTCGGGCTTGTAGACCTCACCGATGATGGTGGTACCACGGTCGCCCACGGTCTTGACGAAGGACTCAAAATCCCCCGCCTTGATCAGAATCTCAAAGCCGCTCATAACGTTGGCGTAGTTCTCGCCCGTGGTATACTTCAGCTCGGCCTTGTCAAAGTCGGATAGCAGAGCCTGACGCTCGACGGCGATGCGGTCGCGGACGGCGGCGGCATCCTCCGAGAGGGCGTATTCGGTGAAGCTCATACCCGAGGAAGCGCCGGGATATTGCTCCAGAAGAGGCTTTTCCTTGACCTCGATGATGACCGAGATCTCGTCGGTCTCCTCGATGGTCTCGGGAAGCTTATAGAGCACCGAGCTATCGTAGTAGTTCTCCTTGTTGGTGATAAGATTCCCATCAAGGAGATGGATCCCGTTCCCATCCGAGGTACTGTCGGGAATCAGCCGGCCAATGATGACAGCGGCCGCGGACAGAATCATCACGGCGGCCAGAACCACCGTCAGGACGCGGATCGTAGTCTTTTGCTTTGCGGAATTTGCGAACATGTTCCTTACCTTTCTGACGCTTTTTCGGCGTGTTTTCGACATACATAAAAAAGTCCATGCGTAATCAGTATTTTATCACATTGAGATGGATAATTCAAGAGCAAATTGTAAACATATATCCTTAAATATAAAAATTCAAAAAACCCCTTGATTTTTTTCGAGATTTGTGATATGCTATACGATGTTGTTCTATGCTCCTTTGTAGTCTATCACATACACAGCGAACAAAATCCCTGATAGGAGAACGAAACATGAAGAATCTGCGCAAGCCTCTTGCCCTGATCCTGGCGGTGCTCATGCTGCTGGCGACCCTCGCCGCCTGCAATCCCACCACCCAGCCCGACGAGACCACCGGCGAGACCACCCAGACCACCACCCCCACCGAGACCAAGCCCGGAGCTAACGAGGCCAAGGCCGAATATTCCATCACAGTCAAATCGGCAGGCGGCCTGCCTCTTGCGGGTATCAACGTCTATATCTACACCGACGACACCCTGGAGGATCTGGTCAACTATACCACCACCGACGCCGCGGGCGTGGCCAAGATCACCCTGAAGAAGAGCGACAAGTACGTGGCCGTCCTTTCGGGTATGCCCGAGGGCTACAAGACCGAGGCCTTCTACCCCCTGAGCGGCACCGTCACTGAGCTGACCCTCACCTCAGCCGTCATCGACAACACCGACCACAGCGGTAAATCCTACCAGCTGGGCGACGTCATGCGGGATTTTGAGGTTACGGATTCCGACGGTAACACCCAGAAGCTGTCTGAGCTTCTGAAGACCAAAAAGATGGTGCTCATCAACTTCTGGTACACCACCTGCTCCTGGTGCGTCAAGGAATTCCCTTACATGGACGCCGTGTATCAGCAGTACAAGGATAAGATCGAGATCGTGGCCCTGAACCACTCCACCCTCAGCGGCGACTCCGAGGAGGGCATCAAGAACTTCAAAAACAATTTCTACACCGACTACGTGGGCGAGGGCGCCGAGGGCGGCCTGTCCTTCCCCATGGCCAAGGACTACACCAACATGGGCCCCGCCTTCAACATCCAGGGCTACCCCACCTCGGTGCTGGTGGACCGCTACGGTGTCATCTGCATGATCGAGGCGGGCGGTATCGTCAGCGACGCTCCCTTCGTAGCCATGTTCGAGCATTTCACCGCCGAAAACTACGAGCAGAAGCTCTTCCACAGCCTGGACGAGCTCATGCCCGCCGAGAAGCCCAACGTCTCCATGCCCTCCCCCGACGAAATTGCGGGAGTGTTTAACAAGGGCGAGATCACCGTCACCTACCGCCCCGAGACCGAGGATGAGAACGCCGAGATGTACTGGCCCTTTGTCATCAAGGAAAAGGACGGCGAAAAGGTCATCGTCCCCGCCAACTCGGGTAAGGACGGAAGCTTCTCCATCATGTACGCCGACGTCACCATGAAGGCGGGCGAGGCCCTGGCCTTCGACTACTGGGCATCCTGCGAGCAGGGGGCCGATATCCTCTATATGCTGGTAGACGCCAAGGATATCTACCAGATCTCAGGTGAATCCGACAAGTGGAACACCTGCTTCACCTACGTCGCCCAAAAGGACGGCACCTACGAGGTGGCCTTCTGCTACTCCAAGGACTCCTCCGACACCGTGGGCGACGATACCGTCTACCTGAAAAATCTCCGCGTGGTCAAGGAAAGTGAGATCAACGTCCCCACCTATATCCCCCGCTACGCCGCCACCGACCGTGCCGCCGACGGTTTCGGCTACGAGACCTACATCACCCCCGTGTTCAACGAGGCGGACGGTCTCTGGCACGTGGGCGACAAGAACGGCCCCATCCTGCTGGTGGATCTCATGAAGGCCACCCAGTTCTCTAACCTCCCCATCTACACCCACGCCTACAACGGCCAGATCGAGATCGACGGTGTCAACTACTACGACGCCCTCGTCCAGTACTGCAACTACGCCTCCAACTCCGCCATCTACGGCCTCTGCTCGGTCAACGCCGAGCTGAAGGAGCTTCTGGAGAAGGTGGCCCAGGCCATCGGTCTGGAGACCGATAACCCCAACCAGTGGCTCCAGATGTGCTCCTACTACGATGCCTACGGCACGGACGGCGTCCATCTGGACGACCCCATCCGCGGTCTGGCGGCCTACTCCGCCTACACCGCCACCGAGGGCGACGACAACTACGTCTACTACGACCGCGTCATCATGCCCAGAGGCCTGCTCTATAAGTTCGTCCCCGAGCGCTCGGGTGCCTACCGCATCACCTCCCACAGCGACTGGCAGGTGGACGGCTGGATCTTCAACGCCGACCGCACCGAGTACTACGTCCACGAGGGCGGCGAGCGTATGTACTACGATCCCGTCAACCTCTCCATGGTGGTCTACTTCGAGGCCGGTAAGGATTACTACATCGACATCGCCTTCTACGACGTCTATCAGGTGGGCGGCTTCACCTTCAGCGTAGAGTTCCTGGGCGCATCCTACGACCACTTCACGGTCTGCGCCCCCGGCTACTTCACCTTCCCCGACGGCGAGATCGTGGACGACGGTATGAGCGACCTGGCCGAGATCCTCTCGGGCGGCATCAAGATCGCCATGGGTGACGACGGCTACTACCACGAGCTTCGCGAGGACGGCTCCCTGGGCTCGATCATCTATGCTGACTTCGTCGGCCTGACCGCCATATTCTCCCACTCCGTGGAGGAAATGATCGGGCGCGGCGCCTTCAACTTCGCCGTCACCGAGTCGGATCAGGAGATCCTCAACTACATGGCTCTCTACGGCGACGGTACCCGCGAGAAGCTCAAGGAGATCTGGGGCGAGGAGTTCGAGGAGCTGGCTG
>JAFQOC010000474.1 GCA_017420845.1 Clostridia bacterium | reverse complement strand
TCCCTCATCTCCCAAAAGAGGCCCCCAGCCCCCCACCGAGCAAATCGAACTTCCATCCTTGACAAAGAAGGCATCTGATCCCGTGCCGGATAGGGCCAGAACACCGCTTGTTTTCAGAGAAGCGGCCAGCCCCACGACGTGCTCACCGTAAAAACGGAGGGACAGAACATTGGCGTGCTTTTTCAAGGCTTGCCCCATAATGTTCTCCGAGCCAATCATACACAGATCTGCCGATTGAACGATGGGAAGATTTCCATCTGAGGTTAGTCCTGCCAAAAGATCTTCCACCATGGATTCCACGTTAGCTCGAACCATTTCCGCGGGCTTGTAGAGAGTATTCACGCCTGCCACACGGGCAGAGCGAAGGACCCGGAAATTCTCGTCATAAAGAACAGTCAAAAGTTTCGTACCGCCTCCGTCAGCGGCGATGTAGTAGGTAGAGGACATGAAAAAGCTCCTTTTGAAAAAGTGCCGGGAGGAATTGATTTCATTGTACCACGGAGACACAAATTTGTCAAGACGTTTACGACATGAAACGAAAAAGCTGATCTTTACACGCAAAGGCTTACGCAAAAAGCCTCTCGCCGTACAGCGGGGAGGCTTTTTGATGAATCATTTATGGGATGGTCATGAATTCTTTTGTGTTTTCGGAATCCTGCCGGTCAAAAGACCTCGTCCCTTTTCCTTGACCCAGTGGCAAAACCATTCAGTCCCCCAGACGGCATAGGGGATCATGAAAATCACATAGGTAATAACGTACTGGGATTTGCCCTCAAACAACGCATGGTAGAGGAAGCCACCCAAAAAGAGTAACGGAATGAGATAAGGGGCGGCTTCATTTTGGGGGTGGCTAAGATCACGGCGGAAAAAGCGAACCAGAAGACGGACGGTGGCCAGAAGCATGCCGAAGAATATGAACTGAATCATCAAATCCATGATTCTCTTGGCAAGTGCTTCCCCATCGCCGCAAACATAGGCGGCAATGCCTGTTTTGGGGCCAAATTGGCCTCGAACCTGATTGTTCCATAAAGACTGATAAGTGGGCTCATTCCATTGGCTGAGTATTTTATCCCTAAAGAAGGCCGCGGTAGTCTTCGGGTCGTTCTTCATGACCTTCAGACGCTGTTCGATAACCTCCAAAGAAGCCTTGGCGGCGGCCTCGCTATCCTCACCGTGCGCATGGAAATTGGTAACGGTATATTTACCGTTGTACCAACCGGGGGCAGAGGGGGCGTCATGAAGTCCCATGGCCAACCAGGAGACCATGGGAATGCCGTCCCCAAAATCCTTTTCCAGGCGTTTTTCATATTGCAGACGGCCTATGTTGGGAAGTGTCAGAACGGTAAGACACAGGAAACCGAGAGCCAGCAGACGCCGCAACGGTTGAGCCTTCATAAGATGTGCCAGCAAGATGATGCCCATGGCCACCAGCAGGATCATGTTGTTGAGCTTCAGGGATACAGCCACAGACAGGCAAAGCGCGGCGGGAATCATGAAACGGAAACGGTTTTGATCCAGATAGCAAAGGAAAAAGTAGATTGCCCAAGCAGAGAAACAAAAACCGGGGATAGTGCCGTAAAGGAACGTAGAAAAAATGACAGGCTGGACGAAAACGGCCAGCAGAAGGGTGGTAGACAGGGTGACCTCCCAACGGCGGAAGAGCTTATCGGTAATCAAAACCAGAGCGGCTTCACCAAAGGCCAGGCAGAGCACGTTGATATACTCCATAACCAGGTAGCATTCGTGATTCAAATGCAGAAGCCTGGCCCAGAGCTCGGTCCAAAACACGTAACCCAACTGAAAGGGAAATCGGACAAAGTAGGCAACGTCGATATAGGACAGATCCCCCATTGCCGCAGCCACGCCTGCGGTGGTAACGATCTGGGAATCCTGTGTAGGAGCAGACAGGGATGTGGAGACCCAGATAGCACCCAAAACCGTAACCCAAAGTCCTATACCTACGGCATACATCCAAGGGCGAATGCGGGCAACAAAAGGCACGTCTTGGAGAAGAAGCGCAAGGGTAAATCCCAAGGCTATAGTCAAAGCAAGACAAGCGATATTGCGAAGGACGCTGTCATTTTCAAATACGACCAGTTCTCGCATGGGATTGTTCACATTCATATCGGATGTGGACAATATGCTGCCTGCAGAGAGAAAAAGCATGGCAAGAAGGGACAAAACAGCGATGGTGGCCAGTCCGACACGGGCCAGACGTTCGGTATGAGTGAGAATTTTCGAATTCAAATCTATACCTCCGAAGGGATATTGTTGTTTTGAAATTTTGAGTGCTTTTCGGACAAGCAACCACTATGATATTATACCACGGAACCCATATGGAATCATTGCGGAATCACATACAACTTGCAAACTCTTTGTAAAGACCTTATGAAGATTTTTATTTTTTCTCCGCGAAATCCACGGTTTGGGACTTGAAAAAAAACTCGTTTTGTGGTATGATATAAAGTGAGTATTCACATCCATTCGCTACTGCGCATAGTCTTGGAAAGGAGACCGATATGGGCTACTCTTTTGCTCTGTTTGACGCTGATAATACCCTTTTGAACTTCACCGCCGCCGAAGATCACGCTCTGCGGAGTTGTCTCTTCTCCCGTGGCCTGCCCACGGATGCGGCTACGGTCTCACTCTATTCCGCTATTAACGATGGTTATTGGAAACGATTGGAAAAAGGACTTACTACCCGCGATCGCCTCCGCGTGGAGCGGTTTGCCGATTTTTTTCAGGAAATTGGTTACAAAGGAAATCCCGTGATCATGGCAGACGATTATATGGCCGCCCTTTCGGCCCAGACCATGCTGATCGACGGAGCGGAAGAGCTGATCCGTCGGCTGTACGGGAAATGCGCTCTGTATATCATCACCAACGGTATTACCTCGGTCCAGAAGAGCCGCTTTGGCGGTTGCGCACTGTCTCCCTACTTTGAAGCCTGCTTCATTTCAGAGCAAATGGGCTGTGCCAAGCCTGAAAAGGCCTTTTTCGACCAGGTTGCCGCCGCTATACCCGACTTTGATCCAAGGAAGGCCTTGGTCATCGGTGATTCCCTGTCGTCAGATATCAAAGGCGGCATCGGTGCAGGAATCGACACCTGCTGGTTTAATCCTACGAGAAAGATCGCTCCTCCCGATATGAACATCACCTACAACATCCAAAGTCTTTGCGAACTTGAGGCTATTCTGCTCGATTGAAAGCCCGCGCAGACTGTTTCTGTTTTTTCACTTACCATTGACTTTTTTAAATTAAAAATGCGCCCCGCGCAGGAAAGGAGTCGCTTATGCCGTTTGAAGATCAGCTGCAGGATCTGTACAACGCGTTTCGCGGAAGTGGGATTGAATGCAAGTTCAATCACCCCATGGCCGATCATACCAGCTTCCGCATTGGTGGGCAAGCGGCTCTTTGCGTGTGGCCCGCCAGCCGTGCCCAACTCATTCAAGTGTTGACCTTCTGGCGTGACATGGGCCAAAAATGCCCGATTTGCGTACTGGGTAAGGCCAGTAACGTCCTCTTCCCCGATAATGGTTACCGCGGACTGGTGGTTCTGACCACAAGAGCCAAGCGTGTGGTTTTCGAGGAGGATGAAGCCCCTGACAAGGAAGAATTCCGCAATAGTCACGTGTTCTGTCAGGTCTATGCCGAATGTGGCGCGTCCCTGTCGGGATTGGCTTGGACCTGCCAGGATGCCTCCCGCGGCCTTTCGGGTTTGGAATTTGCTTACGGCATTCCCGGAACGGTGGGCGGCGCTACGGTCATGAACGCCGGCGCCTTCGGTAGCGAAATGGAACGAATTCTTGTTTCCTCAGAATACTATGATCTCTCCAACGGTCGTGTAGTTCGTCTTACGGATCGGGAGATGGAGCTGAGCTACCGTCACAGTGTGTATCTGGAGCACCCCGAATGGATCGTCCTCAGCTCGGTCATGACGCTGAGTTATGGATACGCCCCCGATATATCTGCCGCCACAAAAGCCAACATGGATTCCCGCAGCTCCAAACAGCCCTTGAATTATCCCAGCGCGGGCAGCGTTTTCAAGCGGCCTGTAAACGATTACGCAGGTCGCATGGTGGAGAATGTAGGTCTGAAGGGTGTGTCCGTAGGAGGGGCTCAAGTATCAGAAAAGCACGCCGGCTTTATCGTGAATACCGGTGGGGCTACCGCCGCCGACGTAATCGCTCTGGTACGCCTTGTCCGTGCCGAGGTTGAGCGTGTCTACCATTATCGGTTGGAATGCGAGATCCGTTTGATCTCTGACGGTCTGGATCCCAACCAGGATACGGAATGGTAAGCTTTGTCAAAAAGGAGTTCCTATGTCGTTTGCCACCGATATACGCAATGAGCTGGGAGGCTTGAGCATTAAGCCTCTGTGCTGTCGCCGCGCCTTCCTGTACGGTCTGATCTACGGGGCAACGGTGGAGGGGGAGAGAGTAACCGCCTCCTTCCCCGTCACCAAGGAAGGCCCCTATCATCCCCACGAGCAGGCAATCAGCCTCATTCACACGTTGTTTTCGCGAGATTCGACCCTGACCACTGAAACACGAGGGGCTCACCGTTACGCTCATCTGTCCTTTGAGTATAAGCATGCTGCGCGGAATCTTAGAGCTTTGGCCACGCTCCCCGAGGAGGAGGCCGCCTGTGAGACCCTGTCCACATTCATGGGCTTCAAATGCGATGGGTGCAGTACCCATTTTCTCCGCGGCGTATTCATTGCCTACGGCACGGTGAACGACCCCGCCAAATCCTATCACCTGGAAATCAAGCTCCCCGACGATGGGCGTGCAGAACCGCTCCGCATTCTTCTGGCTGAGGCCGGTTATGAGCTGGGATTGATCAACCGCAATGGACAGGCAGGACTGTTCTGCAAAAGCGGCGGTACGATTCAGGAGCTTCTTGCCTATATTGGCGCCACATCCTCGGTGTTTGATTTTTTCAACGCCCAGATTACTCGTTCCATCCGCAATGACGAGAATCGAGCCACCAACTGCGTGACAGAGAATATTTCCCGTGCCATACGTACAGGTGCCAGACAACTGGCGGCGATCCAATATTTGGAGGGCCATAATTTGCTGGCCGCCCTGCCCGAGGAGCTGCAATATACTGCCCGCTTACGTCTCAACAACCCGGATATTACCCTGTCGGAATTATCAGAGCTCCATATCCCCCCTATCACCAAGTCGGGACTCCATCATCGACTGGAGAAGATCATGACGTTTTATGAGAAAATGTCGGGACAATAGTTTGTCGACAATCATTTATCAAGGAGGTGCATCATGTCCGAGGAACATTGGAACACGCTGAAAACCCGCTGTGAATCCTGCCAAAGCTGTCCCCTGGGTAAGACCCGCACCAATCTTGTTTTCGGCGTAGGCAACCGTGAGGCCGATCTCATGTTCGTGGGCGAGGCTCCCGGACAGGCTGAGGACGAGCAGGGTATCCCCTTTGTGGGCGCGGCTGGCAAGCTCTTGGACCGCTACCTCTTTGCCGTGGGAATCCCACGTGAGTCGGTGTACATTGCCAATATCCTCAAATGCCGTCCTCCTCATAACCGCGACCCCCTCCCCGAGGAAGAGGATGCCTGCATCGGCCATCTTCGGAAGCAGGTAAAGCTCATCCAGCCCAAGATCATTGTCTGCTTGGGACGCATTTCTGCCATGCGGCTCATTAAGCCCGATTTTCGCATCACCCGCGAGCACGGGCAGTTTATCCGCAAGGGCGATTACCTCATGACCGCCGTATACCACCCTGCCGCCCTGCTTCGGGACGCCTCCAAGAAGGAAGACATGCTTCTGGACATGGAGCGGATCAAGCAACAGCTGGACCTTCTGCAAAGCAACTGAACCGACGGCGGATCATCCCCCTCGGCAATTCCGAAAGGATCACTTGAATCATGAATTTTTCCGCGCTACTCACCATCATCGCAACCCTGTTTCTGCTCATGGCCTGCGGCTTTTTTGCCCGCAAAAAAAACATCATTGACGACATCGCCTCCAAGCGTCTCTCCTCCCTCATCATCAAGATCGGCCAACCAATGATGATCATTTCGGCTCTGGTAGAAGCGGAATTTTCCATGGAGAACCTGAAAGAC
>JAFQOC010000473.1 GCA_017420845.1 Clostridia bacterium | reverse complement strand
CAAAGGTCGATTACGCGCTCCTCAAGGATTCCGACCGGGGTAACGGTAAGCTGATCCTGGTCACCGCCATCACCCCCACCCCCGCAGGCGAGGGTAAGACCACCACCACCATCGGCCTGGCCGACGGTCTGAAGAAGATCGGCAAGAACGTGGTGGTTGCCCTTCGTGAGCCCTCCCTGGGCCCCGTGTTCGGCGTCAAGGGCGGTGCGGCCGGCGGCGGCTACGCCCAGGTCGTGCCCATGGAGGACATCAACCTCCATTTCACCGGTGACTTCCACGCCATCGGTGCCGCCAATAACCTTCTGGCCGCCATGCTGGACAACCACATCTACCAGGGCAACCAGCTGAACATCGACCCCCGCCGCATCACCTGGAAGCGTTGCGTGGACATGAACGACCGCCAGCTCCGCTTCGTCACCGACGGTCTGGGCGGCCGCGTCAACGGTGTGCCCCGTGAGGACGGCTACGATATCACCGTGGCCTCCGAGATCATGGCCGTGTTCTGCCTGGCCTCCTCCATCACCGATCTGAAGGCGAGACTGTCCCGCATCGTGGTGGGCTACACCTACGACGAAAAGCCCGTCACCGCAGGGGATCTGGGTGCCGTTGGCGCCATGGCCGCCCTTCTGAAGGACGCCCTGAAGCCCAACCTGGTCCAGACCCTGGAGGGTACCCCCGCCTTCGTCCACGGCGGTCCCTTCGCCAACATTGCCCACGGCTGTAATTCGGTCATCGCCACCAAGATGGCCATGAAGCTGGGTGACTACGCCGTTACCGAGGCAGGCTTCGGCGCGGATCTGGGGGCTGAAAAGTTCCTGGATATCAAGTGCCGCATGGCAGGCCTCAACCCCGACGCCGTGGTCATGGTCGCCACCGTCCGCGCTCTGAAGATGCACGGCGGCATGGCCAAGACCGAGCTGGGCAACGAGAACCTGGTGGCTCTGGAGGCGGGTATCCCCAACCTGCTCCGCCACGTGTCCAACATCAAGGACGTGTACAAGCTCCCCTGCGTGGTGGCCGTCAACCGTTTCCCCACCGATACCGACGCCGAGATCGAGCTGGTCATTGAGAAGTGCAAGGCTCTGGGTGTCAACGTGGTCCTGTCCACCGTCTGGGCCGAGGGCGGCAAGGGCGGTATGGCTCTGGCCGAGGAGGTGGTCCGCCTCTGCGAGCAGCCCAACGATTTCTCCTTCAGCTACGAGCTGGAGGGCACCATCGAGGAGAAAATCGAGGCCATCGTCCGCCGCGTCTACCGTGGCGACGCCGTGAACTTCACCCCCGCCGCCAAGAAGGAGATCGCCAGACTCACCGCTCTGGGCTACGATAAGATTCCCGTCTGCATGGCCAAGACCCAGTACAGCTTCTCGGACGACATGACCAAGCTGGGTGCCCCCGAGGGCTTCACCGTCACCGTCCGGAACGTCAAGGTCTCCGCCGGCGCGGGCTTCATCGTGGCGCTGACCGGCGACATCATGACCATGCCCGGCCTGCCCAAGGCTCCCGCCGCGCTGAAGATCGACGTGGATGAGGATGGAAAGATCTCGGGTCTGTTCTGATATTTGGATTCGGTAATTCGTATAGGCACCGCTCGACCTTTGGTTGGGCGGTGCTTTTTCATCGCCTGACGCATGAAACGGCGGAGGAAGGGAAGAATGGTGGTATCCTTGTTTTTTCATTGAGGAGGAACCTCTATGTGTACTTCGCTTGCTTTGCCCGCGGCCGATGGCCGTCACCTGTTCGGCCGCACTCTGGATCTGGACAAGCATTTCGGGGAGCGGGTGATTCTGACCCCCCGCCGCTACCCCTTCTCTTTTGCGGACTGCTACCCCCACACCCACCACTACGCCCTGCTGGGTATGGCTACCCTTATGGATAGTCACACCGCCGACACCCCAAACGCCGACGGCCCAACCGCGAGCGGCTACCCTCTCTACGCCGAGGCCATGAACGAAAAGGGCCTCTGCATGGCGGGTCTGCGCTTCGCCAAATACGCGGTCTACGCCCCCCGCCCCGAGGTGGGCTACGTCAACCTCGCCCCCTGGGAGCTGATCCCCTACCTGCTGGGCACCTGCGCCACGGTGGCCGAGGCCCGTGCCACCCTCGCGGATATCTGCGTGGTGGACAAGCCCTTTTCAGACACGGTGGGCACATCCCCCCTCCATTGGCACATCGCCGACGCCGACCCCTCCCACGGGGGCTTGATCGTGGAGGTTACCGCCGAGGGCATGAAGGTCTATGAAGACACCTACCCTGATGGGGTAGGCGTTCTCACCAACGCCCCACCCTATCCCGACCAGTTAGCCGCCCTCCGCGCCTGTAAAGCCCGCCGCGGGGACGCCCCCGACCACCCCGGGGACTACTCCTCCCCCTCCCGTTTCACCCGCGCCGCTCTCTTGCGGAAATGGGTCATCGGGGACAGCCTTTCTCCACAGTCCGTCGGGGACGACATGGCCGAAGGAGGCCACGCCTCACCCCAAGCCCAATTCTTCCACATCCTCGCCGCCGTCTCCCCCATGGCGGGGGCGGTCATGACCCCCGAGGGAGGGTGCCACCGTACCCTCTATACCTGCTGTATGGACACCGCCGCGGGCGCCTATCTCTACCATACCGAGTCCGATCCTACCCTCCGCAAGGTCTCCTTCTCGGCGCGGGACCTCAACGGGGAAGCACCGTTTGTCCCAAACGCCGACCGAATATCCCACACCTATTGACAGACTGACCCCATCGTGCTATAATGGAGCCACTACCTCAAAAGGAGGCTTCCATGGAATATTCTGATGAGACCCGCCGCTATCTGGCGAAGGTGTCCCGCATCGGGATCGTGACGGCGATCCTGTACGCACTGATCCACGGCTTTTTACAGTTTTTCCCGGTCTTCGGCCCCATCAAATTCCGCTTCTACCTGCTGACCATTGGTGTCTACAACGTGATCCCCCAGATGGCGGTGGCGGGTGTGGGCCTTGCCGCCCTGCTGATCTGCGGTGTACTGTCCCTGATCCTGCGGGGAAAGCCCGCCGTGGCGCAGACGGCTTGGATCGTAGCTGGCAAGGCTGTACTGCTGGCCGCCCCCGTGGGGTATATCCGCAGCCAGCTTTTGCGTTACGTTGTCTCCCCTGTCCAAATGGACTTCCTGATCTCCTTCGCCATCCTTGCCGCGGTGTTCGCGGGCTACGCGCGGAGCAGGAGACCTCATGACGGTCTAACAGATCATACCGGAGGAGTCCGTCCCCGACGCATCCTCCGCGGCACCGCCATCGTGGGCGGGATCATGCTGGTCTCGCTCGCGTGGCTCCTTTTGCTGGGTTGGAAGAGCTATTCGTCCTTGATAGAGAACTGCTCTACCAACATGAAGCTGGAGTACCTTCTGTGGATGCCCCTGAGCACCACCCTCCCCGCCGCCCTGACCGTGACGGTCGGCTACCCCATCCTGTCCCTCGCGGCGCGGTGGGATGAAGCTCCCTCCAAGGGACGGTTCGGGAAGGGGACCATCCTCCTGGGCTGGGCGGCTCTGGGCATGAACGTTCTGTGCCGCGCGGTGGCGGTTCTGATCGATCTCCGTTTACTGCGCTATGACGCGGGCGATCTCATGGGTGGCCTCATGGGCGGTCT
>JAFQOC010000472.1 GCA_017420845.1 Clostridia bacterium | reverse complement strand
TGCCCTACATGGTGCTCCCCATCTTCACCGCCATGACCAAGCTGGACCACCGCTACATTGAGGCCTCTCACGATCTGGGCTGTAATTCCTTCCAGACCATGACCAAGGTTGTCATCCCCCTGACCCTGTCGGGTGTAGTCTCGGGTATCACCATGGTCTTCGTCCCCTCCATCAGCACCTTCTACATTTCCCAGAAGCTGGGCGCGGGTAAGATCGATCTGGTGGGCGACACCATCGAGCGTCTCTTCCAGAACGTCTCCACCTATAACGTGGGCGCGGCCATGTCTCTGGTCATGATGATTCTGATTCTCCTCTCTCTGGCTGTTATGAATAAGTTCTCCGACGAGGAAGGAGGTATGGTGCCTTGAAATTCCTGTCCAAGTGTTACATCGGCCTCATCTTCTTCCTGCTCTATATCCCCATCGCGGTGCTCATCGTCTTCTCCTTCAATGAGTCGGGCAGCCTGGCGGAATTTTCGGGCTTCTCCTTCATGTGGTATGAGGAGCTGTTCCATGATGACGAGGCCTTCTCTGCCCTGCGCAATTCTTTGATCCTGGCCGTTCTGTCCTCTTTGACGGCCACGGTACTGGGTACCTTCGGTGCGCTGGGACTCCATCGTATGAAGAATCGCTACCTCAAAAAAGCCGTCACCTCGGTGACCAATATCCCCATGATGAATCCCGATATCGTCACCGGCGTTTCCATGATGCTTCTCTTCGTAGCGGTGGCCACCTTCCTGGGCACCCGTGATCTGTTCGGCTTCGGCACTCTGCTCATCGCCCACGTCACCTTCAACCTGCCCTACGTCATCCTGTCGGTCATGCCTCGATTCCAGCAGTTGGACAAATCCTTGTCCGAGGCCGCCCAGGATCTGGGTTGCACACCTTCCATGGCCTTCTTCCGGGTAGAGCTGCCCCAGATCATCCCCGGAATCGTGTCGGGTCTTATGATGAGCTTTACCCTATCCCTGGATGACTTCGTCATTTCCCATTTCGTCAGCTCCCCCAATTTCCAGACCCTCCCCCTGTACGTCTACAACCAAACGGCGCATAACGTCAAGTTCAGCATGTATGCCCTCTCCGCCCTCATCGTGGCGGTGATCCTGGTGATCCTGCTGGTCGTCAACTTCGCGGGCTCCGCCGCTGACCGCAAGAATCGGAAGGGAGGACGCAACTGATATGAAACGAATCCTTTCCCTTTTGATCCTTTTCGCCCTGCTTCTCCCCTTGATTCTCTGCGTGTCCTCCTGTGACAAGGCGGGCGGCGAAACCGTTACCCTGTACGTCTACAACTGGGGCGAGTATATGTCCGACGGCACCGAGGGTACTCTGGACGTCAATGAGATGTTTGAGGAATGGTACTATGAGACCTACGGCGTGAAGGTCGAGGTCAACTACTCCACCTATTCCAGCAACGAGAGCATGTACGCCAAGCTTTCCTCGGGCTCGGTGCACTACGACGTGGTGATCCCCTCGGACTACATGATCGAGCGCATGATCGCCGAGGATATGCTGGCCGAGCTGAATTACAACAATATGCCTCACATCGGTAACATCCATTCCGACTTCTTCGGCCCCAATGCCGTCTACGACTACTACGATCCCGACAATAAGTACGCCGTTCCCTACATGTACGGCATGATCGGCATCATCTACAACACAACCATGGTGGAGGCCGACGATCCCTCTCTGGGTTCCTGGAAGCTTATGTGGGACGAGCGCCATGCCGGCAACATCCTCCAGTTCAACAACTCCCGCGACGCCTTCGGTACGGCTCAGTATTTTCTGGATCTGGACGTCAACTCTACAAGTGAATCGGATTGGCGACAGGCGCTGGAGAAGCTGAAGGAGCAAAAGCCCATCCTGCAGGGTTACGTTATGGACGAGATCTTCAATAAGATGGAGAACGGCTCTGCCGCCATCGCCGCCTACTACGCGGGTGACTTCCTCTCCATGTACGAGAACAATGAGGATCTGGAGTTCTTCTATCCTGCCGAGGGCACCAACCTCTATGTAGACGCCATGTGCATCCCCAAGGCCTCCCAAAACAAGGAGATCGCCGAGCGGTACATCGACTTCATGCTCACCGAAGAACCTGCGGTAGCCAACGCCGAGTATACCTATTACGCCTCCCCTAACAACGTGGTACGGGAAAACACGGAGTACAGGGAGTACATGGACTCCATCAAGGAGGGCGGCTACGACCTCATGTACGGCACCGACACCGTAGAGACCTCATCCTACAAGAATCTGGGCGGTGATCAGCTCATCATGCTCAACGAGCTGTGGGAGGAGCTGAAATCCGACATTCAAGTGGGTCTGCCCATCTACATCATCTGCGCCGTGATCCTGCTGATTCTCATCGGGGGAGGCACCTTCCTCGGGGAGAGAAAGAAGATCCGCGACAAATATTAACACAAAAGCGGGAGGGTGCAGAGCATCCTCCCTGTTTTTTGGATTGTAAATTGCAGTTTATCGGGGTAATGCCACCTACTTTCTCTCTGCGGCAACGATGGGGGTCAAGGG
>JAFQOC010000471.1 GCA_017420845.1 Clostridia bacterium | reverse complement strand
GGCATGAACAGCGGGGCGAAATCCTTCATGACCGCGTCGGTTTTCAAGAACCACGTGTCTGTTGCGATGTCGTAGCCCAGGATGTCAAAGTAGGCGTTGTCCACGTTACGCCACGCGAAAAAGGTGATGAACACCGCCAATCCGAGAAATGTGAAATACCAGATCAAGTAGCGGGATAGCTTTGCACCGGGCGGGACAAGATCCGAAAGGTTACGCTTCCTCTTCATTGCGCCAGCCTCCTCTCGTGATGATGCGGGTCATGTGGCAGGCCGTCCCGATGAATGCTGCGGCATAGACCAGGTCGTTACCGGGGCGTCCCACGCCTTCCGAAAACATACATACCGTATACATGAACAGTACGATACAGGGGATCACGGGGATCTTTCTCTGCCTGCGGCAGAAGGGAAAGTAGGAAACGGCCAGAGCAAGAGCTACCGTGGCGGTTGCCGTGGCGATCCAGCGGGTGGTATCGTGGAGAGGGAGGAGGGAATGAAAAAGATTGTTTTCATAAAAGATAAGGAATGCCGTCTGCTCCCCCACGGCGTCGGGACGGACGGCGCTCATGGCGCTCACGTACCAACGTGCCATACCGTAGGCCAGAAGGAGCTGAAACAGATATAGGAGCAAAAGGGCGGCCAGGGTAAAGCATGCTTGCCACAGGTGCAGGGCAGATTCCGATATGGACAGACGCCGCAGGGTGTACTCGGTGGGCGTGCCCCGCTTCAGACCGAAGGAGCCGCAGAGCAGGATGAGGAGGGGCAGGCACAGGCCGAAGATCCACAGGACACCGCCCTTTTCCAGAAGAGCTTGCAGGTAGGGGGCGCCGACGTAGGTACCCGTTACGGCATCATGCAAAATACGCGAAAACAGTCCCAGCTCTCCGCCGATGAGGAGAAGCAGAATACTGCACAGGGCGGGCATACGGCTTTTCATCATCAAATAGAATACCGACAGGTGGGAACGCAGGGCGGTACTGCGGATTTGCGTGGAGCGTCTTGCGTCAGTCATGTTGATCCTCCTGTTCCGCGGGCTCATCCCAGAAGTCCCGCACGTATGCCAGAGCCTCCTCGCGGGTAAGCCCCATTTCCTTGAGGGTGCGTACCGTACCCTGTATTTCTCGCAGCAGAAGCTTTTTGCGGATGGCCTCCACCGTCTCGGGAGTCACGCGGACGTAGCTTTTCGCGCCCGCGCGGGATTCGATCAGACCCTCCTCCTCCAACATACGGTAGGCCTTCTGGGCGGTGTTGGGGTTGATCCCCAGCAGGGCAGAAAGCACCCGTCGGGAGGGTATTTCCTCCCCGTCGGTAACAGTCCCCGCCGCGATCCCCCGTTGAATATGGAGAATGATCTGCAGGTAAATGGGGATCCCCGCCGCAGGCGTGAAGGATTCAAATGAGATCATGACCGACGGCTCCTTTCCGTGAAACGTCAACCGTATTATTTAACTAATACGGTTCGCAACTGTATTATAGCACATACACAGTTTGCTGTCAAGACCTTGGGTGCAAAAAAATAAAAAAATTTCTCCCTTGCATAATCCCACCCGAAATAGCAGAAAATACTCTCGTACCGATGGGAGCGAAAGCCCCCAAGTCAAGGGAACAAAGGAGATCAATATGGCAAACAATCAATCCGACTTCAGTCGCAAATTCCGGGAGCTGTGCCGCAGCCGGGCGGTCATTGTGACGACGGTGACCCTGCTGGTGGTGGTGGGGATCGTGGTGGCTGCCACGGTGTCCGCCAATCGCGCCAAGCGTCCCTCCGGTGGAAATGACACCGAAAGCATGACGGTGACCGACGTGGGCGGCACCGATGCCACCCCCTCGGGCAAGGAGGACATGACCCTGCCCACCTACAACGGCGGCGAGACCCAGCCCACCGGGGCAGAGCCCGAGGAGCCCGAGGCCATGCTGGCTCTTCCCGTGAGCGGCCAGCTCTTTAAGGGCCACGACGCCACCCTGCAGGTGTATTCCAATACTATGGGTGATTACCGTGTCCACTTGGGCATTGACATTGCCACTGCCCCCGAGGCTCCCGTCCTGGCCGCCGCTGACGGCAAGGTGGAGAAGATCTGGGAGGATGCCCTCATGGGCACCTGTGTGGCTCTGACCCACGGGGAGGACACCGTGACCGTCTACAAGAATTTGGCCAAGGACGTTGCCGAGGGCATTACCGTCGGCGCCGAGATCAAGAAGGGTCAGCAGATCGGTAACGTGGGGGACACCGCTGTGATCGAGATGGCAGACGAGCCTCACCTGCACTTTGAAATGACGGTGGGAGGTCTGTCCGTGGATCCTCTGAAGCATTTCAGCGATAAGGACGTAGAGGCTCTGTCCCGGGACACCGCCTATGAGAGCGACGCTATGGAAACCACCGCGTCCGACACCGCCGCAGTCACCAAGCCCAACGGGAAATAATTCTTTTTGGACAAAGAAAAACCGCCTTCAACGAGGCGGTTTTTCTGCGTTGGGAATGGAGGGGGAGTAAGGGGTCGGGCGTTTTCAAATTTGGGTTTGTCGGTGCGTGGGGTTGCAGTTAAGTGGGGTGCAGG
>JAFQOC010000470.1 GCA_017420845.1 Clostridia bacterium | reverse complement strand
TCTGGTGGCCCGTCGACGGACCCCCACCACCGACACCCTCACAGCTATTGCCACCGGCAAGCCCATCCCACCCCTGGATCCCGTGATCCGGGAAAAGGCCGACGCCCTGCTGGCCGCTCCCACCGAAACGGTGGCGATCCGCAGCAAGGAGGGCTACGTTCTCCGCGCCCACTGGTATCCCGCCACCGACGCCAAGCGTATAATCATTCTGGCCCACGGCTGGCACGGAAGCTGGAACGTAGACTTTTCCCTCAGCTCCCCTTTTCTCCACGACAATCAATGCTCCCTGCTCCTCATTGACCAGCGTTGCCACGGCCAGAGCGGCGGCGACCTGATCTCCTACGGCATCAACGAGCGCTACGACGTGCTGGCCTGGCTGGAATGGGTGGAGCAAAACCACCCGGGGCTTCCCGTATACCTCTGCGGTATTTCCATGGGTGCGTCCACGGTGTTGATGACCGCCGGTCTGCCCATTGCGGGACGGGTCTGCGGCATCATCGCGGATTGCGGTTACTCCACCCCCAAGGAGATCATTCACCTGACCCTGAAAAAGAGCCTGGGCAAGATGACTGCCCCCACCCTGGCGGCGGTCAACGCCAACTGCAGGCGCAGAGAAAAATTTTCCCTGAAGGATTACACCCCCATTGATGCCATGGTCAAGAACACCGAAATACCCTGCCTGTTCATCCACGGCGATGCCGATACCTTCGTTCCCTGGCGTATGAGTCTGGAAAATTACTACGCCTGCCAGGCTCCCAAGGATCTGCTCATCGTCAGCGGCGCAGGTCACGGGTTGAGCTTTCTGGTGGCTCCCGATCTGTACAAGAAAAAGCTGCTGGACTTCTTCGCCGCCTACGATCCTCCCCCGGCTCCTCCCAAGAAAAAGGGCTTTGGCCGTAAGGGAAAGGAGGCGAGTCCGTGAATCTGCAATACATCCGCTATGCTCTGGAAATTTCCCGAACGGGTTCTATTTCCAAGGCCGCCGAAAATCTGTCTGTGGCACAGCCCAATCTGAGCCGCGCCGTCAAGGAGCTGGAAACCGGCCTGGGTATCTCCATTTTCGATCGTACCCGCACCGGTATGACCGTCACTCCCGAGGGAGAGCGGCTTCTGACAGCGGGGGAAAAGCTTTTGCGGGACGTAACCCAGTTGGAAACCATGTTTGAGGAAGGCGCCCAGCCTCTCCGCAGCTTTTCGGTTGTGATCCCCCCCTCCTACTACCCCTCTCACGCCTTCCTGTCCTATTCCCTCGCTCTGCCCTCTGACGGCCGCTTTGAGCTTGCGCTCACGGTGGGTGACGTCACGGAGGCTATGGACAAGGTATCAGCAGGGGATTGCAGACTGGGTATCATTCGCATTCCTCTGCATTTTGAAAACTACTACGCCGAAAAGCTGGCCCCCCGCGGATTGAAGCAGGAGACGGTGCTGGAATTTACTCCCGTCGTCGTAGCCGGTCTTGGGAGCCCGCTGGCGGGCTGTGATACCGTCACCCCCCGGGAGCTGTCAGAGCTTTGGGAGCTGAACTACGTGGGCTCTCCCCGTCCCGATCCGGGTGCGAATACCGCCCCCTCCCGTCTGGATGTCACGGTCAACGACTTGGCCACCCGATATGAGATTCTGACATCCTCCCCTACAGCTTATCTCTACGATGCGCCCATGCCGGCGACAGAGGCAACTCGAAAAGGCCTCATTCAACGACCCGTGGCCACCTCTACCCGCTTCAAGGATCTGTTGATCTCCCGCCGTGATGACCGCCTGACTCCCGATGACGAGGCCTTCATCCGCGCCCTGCGAGGCGGCGTACGGGCAATCTCCGGAAAGTGAGTCCCATGTAAAAAACACTCGACAGGCTTTAGGGGCGTACCCTAAAGGACAGTTTTTAGAAATACGGTATATCTCGAAAGAGGTATGCCGTATTTTGCGTTTGTGTCCACAAAAGCAGTGCTTGTCAGGAAAATTGACAAGTTATAGATGAACATAAAAAGCATCCTCAAATGCAAGCACAGGAGGGCAGAAGATGTAAAACATCCTCTGCCCCCTTATCGGTAGGTAATGTATTTTGTTCAGTTCTCAAAGTTGTGTTCTTTAAGAGTATCCCGTTTAGCCACTCTTTTTTGTCTTCATAACATAGAAAACTGTCAACTGTGTTTTTTGGATTTACTCCTTACGAATATTAGACATGAAGGCGATATGCACGCAAATCGTCACCACTTATGTCAGAGGCTTCTACGATCTTATAATGTCGTTCATTTACTTTTACAATTCTCTGTTCTTCAATCGAGAACTCAAACATTGCCACAATATCGCGAGTAACAAACTGACAGGCAATAGAGCGACAAATCAGATCGGGATATTTTTCTGCGCACAAAGCAAGGTCTTGCTCTATCTGCGAAATTCCAAGTTTATCTGTACCACCTTTGGCTTGTACTGGGATTATGAACTGTTGTCCCGCCTTATCAATGCCAACATAAATTTCGTCCGTTTCAACTTGACCGATTCCCGTTACAGTTGTACGCAGATGGTTTTGAAGTGAATAGCAAGTAACACCTAAAAATATATCAATGAGACGATTATATCTCACGATTGCTAACAATGCCTGCTCGTCTGAAATGCTATATTTTTTCACGATACTCGGTGTACCATCCGGAATTTTTGTTGTTGCCAACATTGCGTCGATTTCAACAAACTCAGAACCTTGCGTAAGAATAAATTCATGTTGCGCTATGCCAACATTTTTAATACGCCAGTAGAAACCTTCTGGTGCTGTTTCAATGATTTCTTGAGGTAAACTTTTGCGGTACTTGTAAGAATAAACAATGTCTCCTAAATTTTTAGGAACAGCAATTTCTAACTGACGTGCTTTCGCTGCTAATTCATCACGTTCAAATCGAATTGAGGTTACTCCTGCTTTATATTGGTCAAAGAATATGCCGCTTATAATATCATCATATTTTGCCATGTTAGTCTCCTTTATATTTCAAAACTAAAACATCCTCATTAAGCCATGTTTCCGTGGCAGTTGCGAAACGCTTTCTAAATATATCGATTCTATCAACTTCATATCCGCCGACACTCTCGGCTACTTCGCCAAGAAGTACAGAAGTACGGATAGGGATCTGGAAGTATGATGCTTGATCACCAACTACATAAGCGAGTGATGCACCGTTACGAAGATATGGTCTTAATTCGGAAAGGTGTTTTGCCATTCCTCCAAAATATTGTTTGACAACAGAGGCATATAACTTTTCAAAACCTGATGTCTTCCCCAGTTCTAAACGCCGTTTTTCAATTTCGTTGCTCAGTTTGTTTATCGATTCAATATTGCATATGTATTGAGCATCGTTATCACTGCGATAAACATTTTTTGAATTGGAGCGAATAAAGCCTTTTTTTATTTTTCTAAGGTCATCTTTAGTGCTTATGAATCCTAAAATAACAGATTCGAGTCTTGTCGTCCTGGAATAATCCTTTTCATTGGGATAGGGCGGTGATGTAATTACGCAGTCTACCTTTCCGGTGTAATCTTTCTTTGGAATATTTCTTGCATCTCCAAAAGAAATATCGGCTAAAGTTGAAGAATAGTGCTTCCAACGTTCCAGATCAACTTTCATTTTCTCAATCTCCGAAAGCCATATTTCAACTACATCAACACACTCTTTTTTATTTCGGCTTATCCCTACCTCGGGTCCGAACTTTAAGTTGCTGTATGAATATACAATGTGTTTTGCCAATGCAAGTAAGTAATAATCTTCATAAGGGGAATTTACTGTTCGAATAGAATCTCTCAATACCAATGTGCTACTCAACGGTTGGTCGCAGATGGAGTTTTTCAAAATTAAAGAAGTTTGTTCATCGGAGAGTGTTCTCAACTTTGATAATGAGTTTATTGTCTGTGTCGCTATGAATGCAATTTGTTCAGCTGTGCACAAAAAATCAGACGTATTTTCTATCCATGCACATTTGGTCTTGCTCACAAAGTGAGTCAATGGACTTGCTTCTATACCCCAAGAAGGAATTCCTCTCTTCTTGCATTCAACATTTGTAGTTCCCGTTCCACAAAAAGGGTCTAAAACAAGCGATGTTTGATCAGCGCAAAAGTCCTCCAAATACTGTTGAACTAAATGTGGCGGAAACGATAAAACAAATCGATACCAATCATGAATAGAAGAATCTTCAGCTCTTAATTTATTTTCTACGTTTCCCATTGTTATCCTCATCTTGTATAAGATCAATTTGATTTATTTAATTATACCATATATTTGTGAATAAAACAAGATGATTACAAACATAAAAGAAAAAAAGACGAGAAGATTTAACATTTTCTCATCTTTTTCTGCTGGTAGGTACAGTATTCTATTTTAATTTCAAAACTGTCCTTAAGAATACAGTCCATTAGCGTGTCGAGTGTTTTTTATGTCTCCACAAACCGTTTCAAGGCCATCAGGGAAACGTCGCTGATATCGTGCTCCATTTTGCATGCGTCCGCCGCCGCCGTTTCCCGATCCACGCCGATGCGGATCAGAAACTCGGTGAGGATGGTGTGCCGCTCGTAGATCTTTTCGGCCACGGATCGCCCCGATTCCGTCAAGGTCAGGGCTCCGTCCTCCGCCATTTCCACGTATCCACCGGATTTAAGGATACCGATGGCTCGGCTGACGCTGGGCTTGGAGTAGCCCATGTGCTCGCTGACGTCAATGGAATGAACCGAGGTCTTCTCCCGGGACAAAACGTAAATGGTCTCCAGATACATCTGACCGGATTCCTGCAAAGGCATGGGCTTCACCTCACTTTCTGCTTTTATTATAGTTATTATAACATGTTTTATCGCAGAATGCAAGGGGTTTTTGCGATTTCTATGTGCAATTCCGTAGAGGGTTTAGAAAATTGCAGTTTATCGAGCAGAGGTCCGATAAACTGCAATTGAGGTAATAGTGAAGAGTGAAGAGTGAGAAACCTTCGGTTTCCTTCGTCTCAATTGAAAGTGGGCAGTGCGGAGGGATCTGCATTTATCATATCATACGCCGCGGGAAAAGTCAATATCCCCTCGAAAACTTTTGGGGGTGTCGGTTGACAGACGGCACCTCCTATGGTATAATACCACCATGAAAAACTCTGCACCGCAGAGAGCAAGAAAGGGATACCCCCATGGAAAACTATAAGAATCCCGCCCTTACCCCCGAGGAGCGCGCCAAAGACCTTCTCTCCCGCATGACCCTGAAGGAGAAGATCGCCCAGATCAACATCACCCGCGGCGTGGAGTTCCACGTCAACTCCCTGGCCGACGGCAATACCTGTACCGTAGAGGCCGATGACACCTTCCTGCCCGAGAAGTTCGACGAGTACGTGGGGGACTACGGCATCGGCTACCTCCACGATATCTATTCGGTGCCCGCCATCAAGAACCGTATGCAGAAGCGGCTGGTGGAGGGGACACGCCTGGGCATTCCCGCCATCTTTACGGGTGAGGCCCTCCACGGCATCGCCTGGCACGGTGCTTCCATCTTCCCCGTGCCTCTGACCCTGTCCCAGTCCTTCGACCCCGACCTGGTACGGGAGGTGGGTGACGGCATCGCCGCCGAGACCCGCGCCCTGGGCCACCAGGAGATCCTGGCCCCCAATCTGGACGTAGCCCGTGACCCCCGCTGGGGACGCACCGAGGAGACCTTCGGCGAGGACACCTACCTGTCCTCCGAGATGGCGGTGGCCATCATTTCGGGGGAGCAGAAGGGGGATCTCTCCCGCCCCGACGCCATCATCACCGAGCCCAAGCACTACTGCGTCCACGGCATCCCCGAGGGGGGACTGAACTGCGCCCCCGCCCGTGTGGGCCGCCGTGAGGTGGAGACCTGCTACCTCCCCGTCTTTGAGGCGGGTATTACGCGGGGCGGTGCCTACAACGTCATGTCCTGCTACAACAGCATCGACGGCGAGGTGGTGGGGGAGAGTCCCTACTACCTCAAGGAGGTGCTGAAGGAGCGCTTCGGGCTTCGGGGCATTTCCCGCGCCGATTGGGGCGGTGTTCACCGTCTCATGTCCTTCCACAAGGTCACCAAATCCGAAAAGGAGTGCGTCCGCCGCTGTCTGGCGGGTGGCCTGGATATGCAGGGCTGCTGTGACTATGACGCCCGCCATTGGGCGAGACTGGTGGAGGAGCTGGTGCTGGAGGGCAAGCTCTCCGAGGCCGATATCGACGAGTCGGTGCGCCGTATCCTCAAGATGAAGTTCGAGCTGGGACTCTTTGAGAACCCCTACTTCGACGAGACCGCCCACGAGTCGGTGATCCGCTGTGACAAGCACGCCGCGGTCAACCTCCGCGCCGCCGAGGAGGGCATGGTGCTGCTCACCAACAACGGCATCCTGCCTCTGGAGAACAGGTACAGCCGCATCGCGGTCATCGGCCCCTCCTCCGCCGCCCAGAAGATCGGCGGATATTCCTCGAGGCCCTACGGCTACACCATCCACTCGGTCTACGACGAGCTGAAGGCCCGCTACCCCGAGGCCGAGATCCACCAGTGCGACGGCTGTGCCATCACCCACACGGGCGGGCAGTCGGTGCAGTACGTGGACGGCCAGCCCCACCTGACCACGGTGCTGGACGCCGACATCGAGGACATGATCGAGCAGGCCGTGGAGATGGCGAGAAACGCCGAGGTGGCCATCCTGGTCTGCGGCGACAATCTGGTCACCAGCGGCGAGGGACACGATAGATCCCGCCTGGTTCTGTGCGGCCGTCAGCGGGAGTTGATCCTCAAGGTGGCCGAGACGGGGACCCCCGTGGTGCTGGTGCTGGAGAACGGCAAGGCCATCGACCTCTCGGCTGAGACCCCCGTCTGCGCCGCCATGGTGGTGGCGGGCTTTGGCGGTGAGTTCGGTGCCAAGGCTATTGTGGAGACCCTGGCGGGCGACGTCAACCCCGCGGGCCGACTCTCCGTTTCCTACCCCCGCGACGAGGGCATGATCCCCTGCTACTACAGCCGCCTCCCCGGGGCCTCCTGCGACTACCTGGAGGGCTCCGCCGCCCCCCTGTACCCCTTCGGTCACGGTCTGTCCTATACCAAATTCGCGTATAGCGACCTCACCCTCACCCCTCTGGGCGGCACCGACTGTGAGGTCTCCTTCACCGTCACCAACGCGGGGGACCGCGACGGCGACGAGGTGGTGCAGGTCTACATCAACGACCCCGAATCCTCGGTGGTCACCCCCGAAAAGCTCCTCCGCAGGTTCAAGCGTCTGACCCTCGCCCCGGGAGGGTCCCGCCGCGTGACCTTCACTCTGGGCTTCGACGACCTCAAGCTCCTGGGTCTGGATTGGCAATGGAAGGTAGAGCCGGGCGAGTTCCGCGTCATGGTGGGCGCATCCTCGGCGGATATCCGTTTGGAAGGGTCTTTTGAGGTAATAGGCAATAGGTAATAGGTAATGAAGAGGTAAGGGGGCTGAGTCAAATTGAATGATTTGACTTTTCACCTGTAAAAGAGCAACAAAAAACCAAGATCAATCGGCTGATTTGATCTTGGTTTTTTGTTATGGTTGCACATAGCGTTCACAATTTATTCATGCTATGAAGCATCCCCATTTCGATTGAAAAATGGACAAATCCGAAGGATTTGCACCTCCACTCTTCACTTTTCACTCTTCACTTTTCACTCAAATTTGGGTTTAGCGCGGAGCGATAAACCCAAATATGAAGCTCTCCTCCCGCTCATTCCTCCTCCACGCGGATGGCAATGGCCGTCAGATCGTCCTCGGAACCGGCAGAAAGAGCGTGGCGAATGATGTCCAACCGTAAGGAATCCATGTTCTCGGGCATGGGGGAGGCAAGCAGATCAATGAGCCAGGGGCACTCGTCGTTGCCCATGGTCACGCCGTCGCTGACCATAACCACCACGTCCCCGGGGTGCATACGGAAGCGGAGCAGGCGGGTCTGGGTATCGGGCAAAATACCGATGGGTAGGGTGTGGGAGCGGAGCTTGTAAACCGTTCCATCGCGGACGACGTAGGTAGGGGCGGCGCCGTTCTTGGCAAAAACGGCGTGTCCATCCATGAGATCCAGCTCCATGAGATCCACGGTGGCAGAGCATTCGTCCCCTGTCCCTGTATTCTTGGAGCGGATCACGCTGTCCAGCATCCGCAAAGATATCTCCACCCGGTTTCCGGCGGACAGCATCTTCTCCAGAAACATGGCGCATATATCCGACGTCATGGCAGCGTCCTCCCCCGAGCCCATGCCGTCACTGATGAGAGCATAGAAGTAAGCCTCCTCGGTGCGGAACATGGCGATGTGATCGCCACAGACAGCCGGAGGCATATAGGTCTCCCGTGAGGTATCCTGGGTCAGCGGGGGTGGCAGGGGATCGTCTCCCCGCCCGGCAGGCACCGTGCTACCCGAATAGGCAGTTTTCATGGTCGCCCTGGAGCAAAGAGTCATGACGGCGTCAGGCGTGCCATCCTCACCCGAGGAAAACTCAGGGTCGGTGAGCTTGATGCCGCAGATCTCCTCCATACGTGCCTTTATCTCCGGAAGCTTGTCCCGCACCGTGCCAAAATCTCCGCCACGGATAATCACCCTCTGCCGCAGGCTTTGCCGTTTGCCCCCCACCACTACACCACGAACAGGGATTCCCTCGTCCGACAGGTATTCGTAAATGGCATCGGCGGCACGGCGATTGCAGGCAAAGTCATCGGCGGCCCGGAGGTCCTCCTCGAGAGCCTTGTTGAGCAGGGCGGCGATAGCGGCGTAGTCAGCGGCAAATACCTCTGTCTTCTCACTTCGCAAAAGGATCTCTGTCATACGGGCATGACGACGGTTGATATCCTCTACCACTGTATCCAGATAAGGGCAGAAATCGCGCAGAGAATCGGGAAGAGCATCGGCGTCTGCCTTTCCTCCCGTATGGAGCTGGGCGGCCAACCGAGCCTGAGCCTCCAACGTACGGTCGTATTCCGCGCCCCAGCATACGTCCCGATTCCGACATTTGCCGCATTGACGGGAAAAGCTCTCGTCGCAGATCCTCCTCAAATCCAGCATACGGGGGCGCTTGAGCTGATCCGACAGGTCGTAGAAGCGCTTGGACAGGGACTCAAAGGCCTCAGACAGGGCTTGCATCCGCTTGCGTTGGGTATGGGAACGGGATTCCAGAGCAAGAACCGAGGAAAACAGGGAGGCCACATCCCTCATATCATCTTCGCTCTCCTGTAAGGCTTGAGCCGAGGGGAGCTTACTCCACAGGGTCTCTACCGTCAAAAACACGGGAATAGTCAAAATGATAGCGGGCAGATGGGATACAAACCCCCCCGTCCCGTCCAAATAAAAGCAAAGTGCCACCCCCACCGCACAGCTTCCCACAACCCCCGCCCGATGGGAGACGTAGCGCAGGATGCCGTACGCGGCGGCGCAGAGAATGAACAGGGGAGACAGTTCCGGATCTGCTGCCAATCCGCAGATCGCGCCCAGCGTGATCCCCGGTACCGTCCCCAAGCGGGACGCGCCAAACAGCGTCAGAGTCAATCCCAGCAGAGTAGCCGCCGAGACCCCCAGATAGGGAAGGGCAGCCATCAGACGATATCCTCTCACAGACAAGACCAGACACCCCAGCAGGCAACAGACCGATACCAAGGGCATGGCGTGAAACCGTTTGCTGACCCGTGCGTCCCGCGGAATGCTTCCCTCTCTTCCTCGCCCCAGAGGATCCGGGGAGAAAAGAAGGAGCAAACCCGATTCGCTGAAGCAGGAAATAAAAAGAAAGGAGGCGATGGGTGTCAGCACCAGAAAAAACAGGGCAACCAGCAGATCAAAAACGTGAAAGCCCCCGGCGATCAGTCCGAACACTCCCGCGGCGAAGCCGCAAACGGCCGCCGTCAGCACGCGGAGAAAGGGGTGCTCCCGAAACAGCCGCGGATGAAAGTCAGACGGATCCCGGTCATCCCTCGCCCCTTCCCATGGGGCTCTCCCCGTATCCGTCTGAGGGCCGTCTGCATGATGGAGGGAATCAACAGCGCCCGCGTAGTAATCGGTGACGGTATCCCCGGCGGGAGAGCCGCCTTCTGACCAAAAGCCTACGTTTCTCCGAAAGGACTCCCAGCAAAGGAGGAGATAGGTTCGCCCTCCGCAGGGACGGCCGTCCCGCAGCGTTGGGGGATCTACAAAGAAGCGGATCACCAGCCGCAAAATCACGCAGAGCAGATAGACGCCCGTCCAAGTCCAGCCTGACAGGGTTACCGGCCGAAAGGCCGCCGATAAAAGCAATCCGATCAATATGTACCACGTATAGGAAGAGGCGGCCGATAAAAGAGCTAACCCCAACGGAGCCGCTCCAAACAGCAGGGGACATCCTCCCAACAGAAACGCGACTCCCCCGAAGAACAGCCCCCGCAGCCCCTCGGACAGCATACGCAAGCGATCCCTTTTCGTACGTCTCTGAGAGGAAGAGGAGGGCTCTGCCCGAGACGTAGAGGATGCTGATTTTTGATCTTGTACCATATTTTTCCTCCTTTTTCAACGTATATGCCCAGTCATCAAGTATGTTTTTCCGTATTATACCCCATCTTCCCCAAGCAATCTGTCGCAACCCGTCGTGGACGCAAAAAAAACTCAAAAAAATCTTTCGACAGCGGTAACGTAGCCCCCTGTGCCCGCTACAAGTATAGCTTCACCACCGTGGGTGCCAAGTCCGACGTGATTGAGGAGACCACCGCCGCTGAATCGGATACGGTTACCTCCCCCGATACCGAGGTACCTACCGAGGCTCCCGAGACCGAAGCCCCCGCCAAGAAGGGGTGCAAGTTCACTGTTCCCTCCGCTGTCATCCCCTTGATGCTGGCTACAAGCGTGATAATGAGCCGTAAAAAGAAAAAAACACGCCGAGAGGCGTGAGGTGACGGTTTGATGGAAGTTGCAAATTGCAGTTTATCGGGGTGAGGCCACCCACGTTTCCTCTACGGCAACGATGGGGGTCAAGGG
>JAFQOC010000469.1 GCA_017420845.1 Clostridia bacterium | reverse complement strand
GCACACCCTTCCCAGCTCCAGGGCATCGGGATACTTGTCCATGATCTCGTTGAAGGCGCAGATGTGATCCCCGTGGGCGTGGGTCAAAAGCCACGCGTCCACACGGGGGATCTCCCGATCCGTGATCTCTCTCAGATAGGCCAAAAGCTTCTGTGCGTCCTCGCGATATCCGCCGTCCACCACGATGACCTTACCGTCGGCGGTGGTGATGACGTAGCTGTTCATCTGGCTTCCCGTGACAGAGCCCAGCTGGCAAAGCATATGTTTCATGATGGTCTCCTCCGTTTACAGCTCCACAGATTGGTCGCCGTTCATCATGACGTAATGCTCGGTGGCACCGATCTCGGCCATCCAGCCCTGTACCTCGATGGTCCTCCAGCCATGGGTGTTGTAGCCCAGACCCGCGTCGTTCTCCCACAGCCACTTGGGGGTATTCCAGAAGCAGCCCACGGGGGAGACAGCCTCGTAGAAGTCCTTCTTCACGCCGCACTGTCCGTGGTGAGCCATCTGCACGTAGTCGGCTTTCAGAGCGGCGGGATCACCGCAAAGAGCCAGGATGCGGTCGCCCTCCTCCTCTCCGGCGTCCCCCAGCCAGAGGGTCTTCTTTCCTCCAAGGGTCATCATCAGCACCAGAGAGGAATTGTTGCAGACGTTCTCGGTGATCTCGGGATTGGGGGAGTAGAGGCACTCGAAATGGGCGTCACCCACGTCAAAGGCGTCGGTGCGGGTCACGATGACTACCTTGTCGGCGAACAGGGGCAGATCGCGGTAGAAGCGGGCGGGACTCTCATCCGGCCAGGGCTGCAGTTTTGCTATGAAGTCCGCCGAGGGGAAGTTGTGGTAGACCTTCCCCACCGTAACGGCCTCGGGCATGGTCTCCACGGTCTGCAAAAAAGCGCAGATGTGGTCGGCGTGGGGATGGCTCAAAATCCAGGCATCAATATGGGGAATGTCCTTCCCTGTCAGGGCCTTCAGATGCCCGATCAAATTCGCGGCATCGTTGTTCTCACCGCCGTCAATGACGATGACGTGGCCGCCCTCGGTGGTGATGATAAAGCTGTTCATCTGGCCGCCGTCTACGCTGGCCAGCATATGGATGGAGTTTTTCATGGTATGTGCCTTTCTTGATGACTGTAGTTATGCGTATCGAGAAAACAGCAGAGCCGTTTTCGTTAAGCTTGGTAGGGAGTGGGAAGAACCCATGGGAGGCGGGTATTGATCTCCAATTCGAGAGCAGGGGTGGGAAAGCCCTCCGGAAGCAGGTCGATCTCCCGCACGGGGAGCAGGGCGAAGGGGTACTCGGGATCGGGACAGTAGGCAAGCTCCCACCGATAGGACAGACCGCGTGAACCGTTCTCGTGCAGAGTCTCGGTCACGGTTTCGGGGCACTCCACAAGGGTGCCGCAAACGTGAAACCAGCCGCTATACCATATGGTTCCGTCCGCCTCCTGCATCCCCGTCACGTTAAAGACCTCGGCGGGCTTGCGGGGATCAATGCCTAAGCTCCGCAAAAAAACCAACACGGCTTCGGGGGCGGTCAAAATGGCTTTGTCGTAATTTTGGCAGTCCTGACAGTCGCACTGCCATCTGTCGTCCCGGGCGTAAAACGCACGGGTGCGCTCCACATCCACGTCAAGTGTGTAGTTGCCGAAGCTGAAGATCATAATGGCTCCTTTCAAGCCAGTCGGGAACACGCCCTCAGTTCCAGCTGTTCCCGCTGTTCAGAAAATCCGTAATATCCGCCTCAAAGGCGGTTTCCTGGGTGTCGGATCGGTTCCCCGTCAAGACAAGACTCTCCATCCGTCCCGCGGTCCGCGCCGCCACTTCGACACCCACAAATTGGCAATTCTCCACGCGGTTGTCCCCCAGAGGGTCAGCCGTATCCTCGCAGAGCAAGAGCACCCCTATGGGCGAGTCCGCTCCTAAGCATCCCGAGATCGCCATATCGGTCACCCGCCACGAGCCGTCAGTTTCCTTCTGTATCAAGGCAAAGGAGGCCTCTCCGCCGTTTTTGCTTTGGCAGGCATCCACCCGACAGTCCGAGGAATCCTCAAAGTAGAACCCGTATCGGGACGAGTCCTCGGCCACACACCCCTCATACACCGTATTCACGGCGCGGATCCCGCCGAAGCCAAAGAGATTCTCCCCCGCGCGGCAATTTTGGACCGTAAAGGTCCCCTTCACCGAAGCGGCATACATATCCCCGTTGAACCGTCCCTGATGCTCAAAGAAGAAGCCGAATTTCCGATTCCCGTAGGCCTCGCAATCGGTGATGCTCATGCTCTCGTCCTCACAATAGCCGAAGCCGATGCCAAAGCCCGACGCGCCGCCGCTGTCCTCAGCGGCCGCCTTACCGCACCCGATGGCGGTACAGCCCTGCATGGTGCTGTCTATGGGGCAGTCCACCCCAAAGCCCGTCCCGTCGGTATATTTCACGGTGACGTTTTTCCAATGGCAGCCTCGGAACAGGTTGAACATGAAGCCCTTGCCCGCCGAGGTGTAGGTGTCGCAGGAGGTCCCCACGGCGTCAATGACAAAGCCCTCAAAGGAGCAGTTCTCCAGATAGACCGCCTCGCCCGTGTCCAGGTACTCGTTGAAGTAGAACATATCCAGCCCCTGCGGCGTGCGTCCCACGGGCTTCAGGACTGTGGCCTCACCGTCCCCCACCATGCGGATATTGGAGCGCATTTGGATGCAGTGGGAGCCGATGGTCTGACTGCCGTTTTCGGCGAACTCGTACTCTCCCGCAGGCAGGTAGACCGTACCGCCCGCCTCGGTCAGCTCATCCAGTAAGGCCTGCAGAGCGCGGCTGTTCTCCTCCCCCGTGTTCTCGGGAGATACGCCGCGCTCCATAGCGTTGACAAGGTTCTCGGCAGATGGCTCCTCGGTACAGCCAACCGTACAAAAAAGCAACAGGAGCGGGACGAAAAGCAGAAATACCCGAATGATTCTCATTGAATAAACATGGCATCCCCAAAGGAGAAGAACCGATACCGCTCCCTCACCGCCTCCTCATAGGCCTTCATGACGTTCTCCCGATCGTAGAACGCCGACACCAGCATGAGCAGGGTGGACTCGGGCAGATGGAAATTGGTAATCAGGGCATCCACCGCCTTGAACCTGTACCCGGGGTAAATGAAGATCCCCGTATCCGCGTCCATGGCGTGGACGATTCCCTGCTCGTCCGAGGCGCTCTCCAGGGTACGGCAGG
>JAFQOC010000468.1 GCA_017420845.1 Clostridia bacterium | reverse complement strand
TGGAGCCGTCAAAGCCCATGACGGCGGATGCGGCCTTGTAGTACAGAATGTTCTTGACCACGGCCATCGAGCGATGCGCGCCGCGGGCTACGCCCATGCAGGGAGTATCGTATACCGAAAAGCCGGATGCGCCGTATCCGCCCACGCGGTGCATGAAACGCTCCTTGAAGAACGTGGGGTGTCCGTCGTAGTTGACGGCACCCGTCCACGGCCCATCGGTCCCAACCGGGAGAGTCACGGGGGAATTCTCACTGTCAGCGGCCCCCTTTCCCCAGCGGAAGAAGTCCCCCGGGGCAGAGCCGTAGATCTCGTTGACGAATTGCCCGTAGCCGTCATCTCCGTAGCGGCAGGCCCACAGACGGTTTCCCGCCTCACAGATAAAGTCCGGCGTAGGAATAAACCGTTCCACCACCATTTCCCTCCCCGTCACGTCCTGCTCAACGGTGAGGCTCGGAACGGTCATTGTGCCCTCCAGCACAAGTGCCTTTCCCACACCCGGTACTTCGTCGACGCGGTCAAATACCTTGATCACTTTGTGTATCCCCTCGGTGATTCCTTCCTTAACGCCGTCCACCTCGATCTGAAGGCCCTTGACCGCAAGGATGTCCCCCATTCTGATCTCCCGGGAGAAATTGAGTTGCTTGACCACCCCCAGCATATCGTATCGGGCATTGACGGTCAGCTTGACGTAAGTGGCGATCTTTTCCCATTGGCCGTTCTCCTCGGCAAATCGGTACAAGCCGTCTCCTTCCCCGGACTTCTGCCACAAAAGCCCGTTCACGCGCTTGAGCGTGACCCCGTTGACATCCTCGTAGTCATCGCTGTCCTCCCTGTAGATAAACAGGGGCTCTGTTGCCTGTATGTAGTGAGGCGCCTCGCCGTCACGGTCACACATGGTCATGGTGGCAACCGCTTCGGATACCTTGTCTCCGCTTCCGCGGAATCCATCCCGGATGCGTCCGACGTCGGCTGTATCCACGGTATTGACGTAGATCATGTCAGGTAGGATGATGATATAAGCTCCCATGGAAGCCAGATGCTTGTCTCCACTTGCCTCGTATCCGTATGGAGTCAGATCCACCTCCGCCACCGACCCGATCCGAAGAAAGCTGCCATCCAGGAAAACAGCCTGATACGTGCCTCGCGCAGTAGCGGCCCGGGTGGTAATGGCGTGGGGATCGACCGCTTCCTCGCTCATGAGCGTTCCCCGTGCCTTGCGGGTGGACAGAACGGGGGCCTCGTCCGAGGTCAGATTCTGCATATCGAAAAACTCACCGTCCGCGATCCTCAGGCGGCGATTGATCCCGAGGAAGGTGTCGGTTACCGAGCTGTCCTTCTCGGTTTGACGTAACGTCGGGTAGTAAAGCGGCATTGGATACTCCTTACCGGTATTTCGTGGGCGGCAACGGAAGCTGGCCGTGCCGGCTGAAATACCTGTTTTTATAGTCTCTCATGGTTTGATTGTACAGAACCATACTGCCGGACATTTTGTCCAGCTCTCGGGTAGTGTAGTAGATCATGCCCTCCAGATAAAAGATGTACAGCTCGTCGTAAGGGGGCGGGACCAATGTTTCACGCTCCCCCTCTCCGTCCCCGTAAGCGGTAAAAGTCTTCCCTTCCGCGCCCTCTCTCCGACTGACGATCTCGCTGAAGACGTACTGATCCACACGGGTCAGCCACCCTCGCTTGGTCTTCTCATCGACGGTATTGGGGCGCAGAGCGTCGATTCGGGCAATCGCTTCGTTTACTTTCATACGTATGACCATGGCTTTCGCATTGCGAAAGCTTCCTTTCTCGCGGAATTGGGGCTGGTTTTGCTACGCAAAATCGCCATCGCTCCGATGGCGAAAGCCGCAAAACGCTGTTTGAAAGATTTATCTTTCAAACTTCCTCCTTGCAAACAGATCTTGTAAAAGGAGGCGGAGGAAGATTCCTCCGCCTCCTCATTTTTTATCTCTGGGAGTATGCGCCGCTCTTTTCGGCGTTCTCGTTCATGGCCGCCTCCAGAGCGTCCTTGCGGGCATCTCTCTTCTTGGCCAATCGGTTCTTTCTGCGGAATTCCTCCGCAAATTTTACGGGAACGCGGTTGGGCTCCCCGCGAACCACCTGAATGCTCTCGTCGTTGACGGTGAGGATCATGTACTTGTCCTTGCGGTCCAGGGGGTTAAGGGGTACGTCGATCTCAACGAGAGCAGGCTTTTTGATTTCTGCCATTGTTTTCTCCTCCTTTTTAGTTTGCGTTTACCTTGGTAGACTTACCGGATACGCACATCAGGTCGTAAATGGCCAGATCGTCCTTGACAGCCGCGCCGTTCCACAGCTTCCAACCCACAGAGCATCTCTGATCCAGAGGGTCGGCGGTACCGGCAGAGCCGGGAGTCTTGACGATGACCTTCACGCCCTGGCCGTCCAGATCCAGCACGGAATAGGCGTCGGCGCCGAAGAAGAGGCAGTGGTAGACCCCCAGACCGCCCGCCTCGTCGGGCTCCTTGGTGATGGCGGCGATGGAGGTCTCCACGAAGCGGACACCCTCCACGCGGCCTACCTCGCCCTTCTCGAACTTGTCGGCATTTTCGGCCTTGTTCCACTCCTTCCACTCGGGATCACGGCGCAGATCGGTCATGACGTCGGGATGGACGATGGCTACGTAGTCGCCCTCAATGGCGGGCTCAATGTCGTTGGCCTTGAAGCGGTTGGCCATCTTGCGGACCTCCTCTACGGTCAGCTTACAGGTAGCATCCAGCGCGGACAGGCTCTCTACCTCGGTGCCGTTGGACTTGGAGGCATAGGCAGCCTGAGCACCCTGCAAAAGCTCATCCCGCACCAGAAGATCCTTGGTCTTGGCGGACTGGTAGGCCTGGGGCTGGCGTACCTCCTTCATGAGACGGTGGATGGCGGTCTGGGTAGCCACGTCGGTGAACATGATCCAGTCGCCGTACTGCTCAATCTCGGCGGTAAAGGACGTAATGGTGAATTTGCTGGGATTGGGGGTAAGCCCCTCGGTCAAGGGGTCCTTGATGGTCTCCAGATGATGCTTTTTGAAAAAACGCACACCGGTTCCGCTGTTCATGGGGACGTTGACCTTACTTCCCCACTTGGCAAAGACCAGCTTGGCCTCGTGCATCCGCGCGAAGTCCTCGTCGTTGATCTTGCCAAATTCGGGGTCCACGTCGGGGGATGCGCTGGTCACCATGGTATCCGCGGCGTTCTCAGGCACGACCGCCCCCGCAAACGCCTGCAGGTCAAATGCCAGGGACACGACACGCAGGCTTTCCTTTCCGATCACATCAGTATAGGGATTATTTCTCATTTTTTCTCCTTTCGCGGAGGATTTTTGAATTTGTGTTTACAGATATTTCTTCTCAGCAGCCTTCAGCTGCTCCTTGGTCATGGAGCGGTAGTTGACGGTCATGATCGCCTCCCCCGTGGACGTCGCCGCCCCTTCCTCGGGGCGCGCGCCGCTGGCTCGGTACTCGGCCAGAGCCTCGGCTCTCGCCTGCGCTCTGGCTGCCGCTATGGCAACCGCTGACAACTCGGTATGAAAGGCGCTCTCATAAGCAATTCTCATGGGGATTCCTGCGTCCACCATGGCTCTGAAGGCGGGATTCCGCGAGGCCGTCCCGAAATCAAAGCGAGGATAGGCTGCCCTGGTCTCCTCCTCCTGTCGGGTCATGCGCGCCAGCTCGGCTTCGCGGATCCGCGCGGTCTCCTCCCGCGTCAGCCGAGCCGTATCATCCTCCAAGATAAGAGGGCCTTGAGTTGTCTCACCGTCGGCCTTCCGCTCCTTGGCTTCCTCCGCGGAATGAGGAGGAGCGGGCGACTTCCCAAGGGTATCCCCCCGATTTCCCTCATCCATCCCGCGAGTTTCCCGCTCTACCCGGAGAGGGCGGTTGATCGCCGCTTGAAGAATAGCCCCGTGATCTTCCTCGTCCACCCCGTATATCTTGGCCAACTCGGCAAAGCTTTCCCGAAGCCCGTCCAGCTTAGCCGCCTTATCGGTGGCCGATTTGTAGCGGGCCGTCGCCGCCGTGTGGTGCAGAAGGCCGTTTTTTTTCAGGAAATCCGCCCTCTCCTCCCGTGTCATGGCATCGTAGCAGCTCTGGATACTGCCGTCCTTAGCAGTCGCGGTGTCAGAGGATTCTTCCTCGGGAGACACGTCCGTGCCCCCGCCTGCGCTCTCGCCGCTCGTCCCGCCACAGTCTCCCGTATCCTCCGCAAAAAATTGGAGTCCGAGGCGGAGCATGCGACTGCGCTCCCTCGTGTTGTCGCTCAGTCTGTTCATACAGACCTCCTTTCGCCCGTCTCGTGGGCATCCGTAATGTGCTTTGACCCGTGTCGTGGGTCACCCGATATGTCTTGCCTTACGGCTCAACAACGTGAATACGAATGGCGTCCGGATTTTCCTCGGCCAGAATCGCCAGACTTTGATACACGGGCTCGAGATAAGCCCGGATTTTTTTGTAAGCCTTTATATCCTTACAAGCCACGGATATCAGAGCGTATCCGTCCCTCCTGCCTACGTCGATCCTGCCCATGGCGATCCTGTCTCCCGGCATTTCGGACACAGCCTTGGCAAGCCCGTAGACAACGGTCGATACCGAGGCGCAGATCAGGTCGTGCCCCGGCTCCGCCGTCATGGCGTGCCCAACGGCCTCCAGACGAATGGCCCTTCTTCCATGAATGATCTGTACGTGAATCATACCGTTACACCGGCGACGAGGCCTCTGCCGTCTCCCTTCTCGCTTTCTGTACCGCCGCGTGCTCCTTGCCACCGATGAAGGATGTCAGAATACCCTCTGTGACGGGTTGGACTGCTTTTTCGGATTGGACGGGTTGAGCGGTTTCGCCGAGGTACAGGGCAACCAGCGCCCGCGTTTCGTCGACGACGTTGGATTCCATACCCTTCTCCCCGCTCATTTCAGCGATGGCGGTAGCGTAGGTCATCAGCACCTCAGCCACAGCCTCCCTGACCTCATGATCCTGCATATTACGGCTGATCATGCGAACCAGCTCCTCCTTGCGATCAAAGTCCATCAGCTTCAGACAGGCAAGAGCCTGTCTTCCCATACCGGGGTCAAAAAATTTGGCATTGAAGAAGGACAGGATCAGCTCGTTGTTGGCCATGCGGGTATAGGCGTTGGCCTTCTCGGCGGTGATTTCCAGATCGAACAGAGGATGGGCCTTGAGCCCCGTGTGCCTCGGGTCGGTCTTTCCCAGCAACCCCTGATTGTTGATGGCCAGATACTCGGTCTCCCCCGTGATCTCGTCCATCACGCGGAAGTAGTGGTCATCGGTGTAGAACTGTCGGATCAGCTCGATCTCCATTTGTACGATCTCTCGGAACGCCCGGAATGATTCCCGATTGGCGTCCCGCCCCGTCTTACCCTGATTCTGATCCAGAATGGCCAGACCCGAGGCCGTGGTCACCCCTCCGGAGGAGGATCCTGTGGCAATACTGCGGGCGTTGGTGTTGTCGTTGAGCATGTTGATGAGCCCATCCCGCAAGTGGATGATGTTGCCGTCCAGCTGTGGCATTTGCATGGGTTGGATGCCCTCCAGATCCCCGCTCACCTTGATGATCTGCTTGGAGGTATCCAGAAAGTCCGCATCGTTCAAGCCTGTTCCCTCCTTCTCAAAATAACGGGGGCGGCAGGACCACAGCGCCATCTCCACGATAGCCTGGCTGAGAATGTCCACGTATGCCTGGGTATTGGAGCCCACCGAGATCTTGCCGAAGCCCGCTACCTGTCCATCCAGAGGATAGAGCACGTCGGGAATGAAGGGGTACAGGCCGTGATCGTAGAGGCCTCGGTCAGAAAGCGCGGGGTCGTTCTCGGTGGCGTACAGGATCACGTCACCGCAGAACTTGCAGTAGTGCAGAAGGGTGCGCCCGTCCTCGGCAGTCTTCTTGTAGTACCAGTCCACCACGTCGATCTTGTCACTCGAGTTGTTTCGGGGATTGCCCAGCTGCCGCTCGTACTCTCTGCCTTCCGCATCCAGCCTGTCGAAGTCTACCTTGGGATAAGCCCGTTTCAGCTCACCCCTTCGCTTCTGATGAACGTAGAACACGTCCGAGGACTCCTGAAAATCCTCCACCTCCTGATCCCAGTACAGGTTCAGGATCTTCACCTTCTTCACCGAGATCTCCCCGGCTCCAAAATCGGCATGCTTGTCCCAGAGGACCGAGTAAAAGCCCCAGCCCTGGATCCCCTTGCACCACATGACGCGATCGTAGGTCTTTTCCAGACCGATGCGGTCGTGCAGGGCGGGCAAAATGTAGGAAAGCTTGGTAGCCTCTGCCACGTCCTCCTTGGATCTGGCCAGCACGTTCGCCCTCGGATAATTGTCCATGGCGTCGGCATGGAAATTCTGAATGGCGTTGAACAGGTACGCCGAGGAGGCCTCCACCTCCTCTCCCATGACGCGGTCCCGTGCGCTGTCTCCTTCACAGCCGAGCGAGGCTGTCCGCCGACCCGTCTTGGTCAATGTCGTGTGGCGGCGGCGGTACCACTGCTCGTTGCGCTTGATCTCCTCATTGAGGGGGGCCTTGGCGGCTCGGAACTCCTCCAGCGTTTTTCTGGCGTTCTCCAGCTCCTCTTTTCCGATAGTCACTCCCGTATGTTTGATGGCGGTAACGGCTCCGCCGGCTTGCATATTCATCGCAGGTCTCCTTTCTTGATATCCAGATATAGATGCAGGGGGTTGATCCGCCAGTTTTCATTGCTCTCCCGATCCGCCGCGGGAACGGGGTTTGCCATGCAGAAGTAGCGGGTCTCGTCACAGATGTGATCCTCCCCCGAGGTGTCCACGTCCTCCACCTTGTGGGGATCGTATTGAGCCGCGGGAAACACCCGGATGAAGTCCCGACAGGTGTTGAAGACGTACAGCCGCGCCCTCCCGTCCCTTCCGAACTTCAACCGCTCGTGGACCTGAGCCCATCCGGCTACGCGGGTGTTGTCAGCCTTGTTGAAGTAAATGCCCTTGCGGGAGGCCTCCTCGGCGATGCTGATGCCGCCGTCCTTCTGCCAGATGGCGGGGTCTGCAATGCCGATGATCTTCTTCCCCCTGAGTAGTGGATGCTCAGCTTCCAGCTTGGCCACGTGCCGGAATACGTCCGACGCGGCCATCTCCAGCCCCTCGTCCTGCCGTCCCTGCCTGCAGCCGTACCATTCCAGAATACGGAAGGCCACGCCGTCCTGGTCGATGGCCCACCAGCCGAAGGAAAAGGGCTTGCGGTAGCCCCAGTCAAAGGATCGGTAGATCTTCCAATGCCTCGGCAGATCAAAGGGAGCGATGACGTGGGTGTATTTGCGATCCCCATAGTGATCGGGCTCATTGCGGAATTCTCCGAAGACCTGACCGTAGTAGGAATCCCAGTCCCCCTCCAGAAGTGCCTTTCGCTCGGCCTCGGGCAGGGACGCCAACCGCGCGATATAGGCGGGATCGTTCTCCATGAGCGCCATATTGTCGGTGACGCGGGAGGGCACGTACACCCGGGATGTGCTCCGAACCTCCATCCGCCCGTCGGGAAACTGTATCGGAATCTTCTCCCAAATGGTTTTCATGGGCGGTGCGGGGGTGACGAACCGCTCTTTGACCCACCCGTGTCCCACCCCTCCCGGGTTGGCAGTGGCCCGCATATAGACTCTGGTACCGGGGCCGTTGGGTCGGTTGCGGGAAAACAGGTATCGGTACTCCTCCCAGGTGAAATGGGTGAGCTCGTCGAATGCGATGAAGTCGTAAGCCTGTCCTTGATAGTTGTACTTGTCCTTGGGATGGGGCAGTGACCCGAAAATAATCTTCGCGCCCGACGAGAACCTCCACGTGTGCTTGCTCTCGTTGTACCGCGCCTTGGGGTCGATTTGCGGATATAATCGGTACGATTTCTCTACGATCTCTGCCAGCTGCGGGTAGGTCTTGCGCAGAATCAGCCCCTTGTAGTGGGGGATGTGGATCTGCCGCAGAGCCTCCGCCACAACGGCGTCGCTCTTGCCGCCTCCCGCCGCCCCGCCGAACAGCACCTCGTCCTCAAACCTCCGCATGAACTCCTCTTGCCGGGGCTGAGGTACCCAGGCCGCTCTCCTGCCGCCGTAGATCTCGCCGGTCTTGTAGCGGTCGTATAGGGGAATTCGGTCAACCATCGTCTTCCTCCGTTTCTGCCATCACCTCAGGGACAGGCAGAAACGCGCTCCCCGTGTCTCCTCCGCCATCCTCCTGAGCCATGGGCTTTGCGCTCCACCTGCCCGGCGCACGATTGTTGAGAAAATATGTCTGTGCCCGAAAATCCCCCGGGATCACATACTCCTTAGTCTCCTGCAAATCAAACAGGTTTCCCGACCGATCCAACACCTGCTTTGTCTTTTTCACCGTCATCTTGCGGTCAAAGCAGTTCTTTCTCAGCTCAGCCTCCACCCCTCTTCGGGTATCCTCGTCGATCTGCCATGACAGCGCGTTGCCGATGGCCTCGGACTTCACACACCACCTGTATAACGTTTCTTTTCGGATTCCGATGATTTGGGTCGCGATCTGCTCCACCGTCAGCGCCGACGCGTTTTTCAAAATCGCCAACGCCTCCGGTGTCTCCCAGTCACGCATTTGCACTCTCTTTGCCATCCAATCCCTCCGTTCTCCTGTATGGACAGCACGCCGCCTCGGCGCCCGTCTCCATGGTTGCTGTTTTTTTATCGATTGCCCGGTCATGTCGGTACCATCTTCCCTCCTCGCGCAGGTAAACCACCTGCCCGTCCCGAATGTGTACCTCAATCCACCGCTCCTCGGGAGCGAAGGAGAGCACCAACAGGCCTACACAATCCCGGACATCCTCCGGCTCGGTATCCAACTCCCAAAGCCGAACCTTCTCCAGTTTCTCTAAAACCTCGGCGGCTTCATCCCCGCCCAGCCAGATCTGCTCATA
>JAFQOC010000467.1 GCA_017420845.1 Clostridia bacterium | reverse complement strand
GAGCCTGCTCCAAAAGGAGAAGGATCACGTGGAGGGCTTCGCCCCCGAGTGCGCCGTGGTCACCATCGGCGGTCAGAACACCCTCTCCGAGCGGCTCATCGTCCGCCCCACCTCCGAGACCCTGTTCTGTGAGCATTACAAGGACATCATCCACTCCTACCGCGACCTGCCCAAGCTCTACAACCAGTGGTGCAACGTGGTCCGCTGGGAGAAGACCACCCGTCCCTTCCTCCGCACCTCCGAGTTCCTCTGGCAGGAGGGCCACACCATGCACGCCACCGAGGACGAGGCCCGCGCCGAGACCATTCAGATGCTGAAGGTCTACGAGGACTTCTACCGCGACTCCCTGGCCATCCCCGCTATCACGGGTCAGAAAACCGAGAAGGAGAAGTTCGCGGGTGCCGTGGAGACCTACACCATCGAGCCCATGATGCACAACGGCGTGGCGCTCCAGGGCGGTACCTCCCACTACTTCGGCACCGGCTTTGCCGAGGCCTTCGACATCACCTTCACCGACCGCGACAACACCGTCAAGCACCCCCACCAGACCTCCTGGGGCGTGTCCACCCGTATGATCGGTGCCATCATCATGGCCCACGGTGACGACAACGGTCTGATCCTGCCTCCCCGCATCGCCCCCATCCAGGTAGTCATCATCCCCGCCGCCCAGCACAAGGAGGGCGTGCTGGAGGCCGCCAATGCCCTGAAGAACCGTCTGGCCGCCGCGGGCATCCGTGTCAAGCTGGACGACTCCGATAACTCCGCCGGCTGGAAGTTCAGCCAGTACGAGATGAAGGGCGTGCCCGTCCGTCTGGAGATCGGCCCCCGGGATATCGCCAATAACTCCTGCGTGCTGGTCAGCCGCGTGACCCGCGAGAAGAGCTTCGTGTCTCTGGACAACATCGAGGCCGAGGTTAAGGCTATGCTGGATCAGGTCCACGGCGAGCTGGTGGCCCGTTGCGAGAAGAATCTGGCAGAGAAGACCCATATCGCCCACAACCACGAGGAGTTTTTGGAGATCGCCGCCACCAAGCCCGGCTACATCAAGGCCATGTGGTGCGGTGAGACCGCCTGCGAGGAGCAGATCAAAGACGAGACCGGTGGCGTGAAGTCCCGCTGCATCCCCTTCGGTGAGCACGAAAATCCCTCCGACGTCTGCGCCTGCTGCGGCAAACCCGCCAAGCACCTGGTTGTCTGGGGACGTCAGTATTGATCCATCCGACTTAAACCCGAGGAGGCTATCATGCTTGGTAAACTGTTTCGTAAGAAAATGCGCCTGACCCACACAGAGGATCTTGCGGCCGGAACCATGTCCGTTCAGGAGTTTGCGGATCTGAATGCCGGAGTCACGCTGTATTATTCCACCCCCTTTGGGGAGGACCGCGGGGGGCGTACCCGCATGTGGGTGCTGTCCAACCACGAGAATGACCTGCAGCATTACCCCGCATTCACCGACAAGGCAGCATGCAACCGCTTTCTGGCCTCCATCGGGCGGCAGGGCTTCCTTATTATCGAGGGCGATCTGGGTTCGCTGCTGGACTCGCTGGATAGCCACACTCTGCTGAAGCCCTTGGGCGTGGTCATTGACCCGCAATCAGCTGATCCCATCGTCATTGATCCCGGTGTTCGCGTGAGCGCGGGGACTGCGGAATAAGCCATCACAAAAACCCGACAGAGCCCATCTGTCGGGTTTGCAATATTCCTTGGGGCCTGTCCGCCCCCGAAATCTCACGTATAGAAAGGAGCACCTGTCGTGGAAAAGATCAAGCGATTTCTTGCCGACGCCATTCGCCGCGTGGACTGGGTGCTCCTGCTTTGCACCACGGTCCTGTCGGTCATCAGCCTGGTGACGGTCTACGGCGCGGTGGACAACTTCGGCATGAGTAAGCTCCGTATGCAGTTTGCCATGACGGTGCTGGGCATCGTCATCACCTTCATCGTGGCTAATCTGGACTACCACGTGATCGTGGATCGGCTGTGGCTGTTCATGCTGATCTTCTCCGTAGGCCTTCTGGGACTCACCCTCATCGCGGGCGATACCGGCGCGGGTATGGAGACCAACAACAAGAGCTGGCTGACCATCCCCATCGTCGGCATTGCCATCCAGCCCTCGGAATTCGTTAAAATTACCTTTATCTGTACCTTCGCCAAGCACCTGTCGGTGGTGCAGAATGCCATCAATCAGCTTCGCACCCTCATCGGCTTGGGGATCCATGCCCTGTTGGTTGTGGGCTTGATCCTTATCTCGGGAGATCTGGGTGTGGCGCTGGTCTACATGGCGCTGGTTCTCATCATGTTGTTTTGCGCCGGCCTCCATTGGGGGTATTTCGCCGGATTGGGGGGGGTTCTGGTGGTGGCCTTTCCTTTTTTGTGGGACTACCTGGCCTCCTACCAGCAGGACCGCATCGTGGTGGGCTTCAACCCCTCGCTGGACCCCAAGGACAAGGGATGGCAGCCGCTATTGTCCAAGCAATGCATGGAGAACGGGGGACTGTTCGGAGTAGGCTGGAAAAACGGCGGCGACTACGAGGAGCTGACCGCTTCCCACACGGATTTCATTCTGGCCACGGTTTGCGAGAAGTTTGGCTTTGTGGGCGGACTACTGGTTATTGTCACCCTGGCCGCTTTGGTCATGCGTGTGCTCTGGATCGGACGGCAGGCCAGTCACGATTACGGAATGCTCATTTCGGTGGGTGTGGCGGCGGTGCTCATTGCTCAGACTCTGGAGAATATTGGTATGTGCCTGGCCATGCTTCCCGTGGTGGGTATTACCCTCCCCTTTCTGTCCTGTGGCGGCTCGTCCCTGCTCGCCACCTACGTGCTCATCGGCATGGTCCACTCGGTGAAGGCTCACAGCCCTCTCCGACGGATCTGGGAGTAATGAAAGAAAAGAAAAACGGCGTTCCACCATGGTGTGGAGCGCCGTTTTTGGCTGTCAGCTCTGGGCTGGAAATGCTTTGCGGATGGAAGGATCAGCTTTCGTCGCCGCCCTCGGAATTCTCTGAAGCGGTCACCCCCACGGGAATGGGGCGGTCGGTATCCGACTGCACCTCGGCGGCTCGATTGGCGGCTGATTGCTCATTGGCAGCCTTCATTTCGGGGGTGTCGTTTGCAGTGCGGTTAACCTCGTCGGGATCGCGGAAGGAGGGTACTATGGATTTCATGACCCGCTTGATCCGAGGCGACGAGACCTCACGCTCGGTCTCCTTCAGCACCCGACGGAGCGCGTCCAGCTTGTCCTCCACCTCGTCGCGGGACAAAGGCGTATCGGCCTCGACGAAAATGAGACTGTTGTCTGTCTTTTTCAGACCCTCGGTCTTTATGAGAAGCTCCTCGTACAGCTTCTCGCCGGGGCGCAGACCGGTTTCAATGATGTCGATATCCTGATACGGCACGTAGCCCATGAGCCGGATCATGTTCTCTGCCATATCCAGAATGCGGACCTGATTGCCCATATTCAGCACGAAGAGGTCGCCGTCCTCAGCCATGGAGCCGGCCAGCATGACCAGGCTGGTGGCCTCGGGAATGGTCATGAAGTAGCGTACGATCCGCTTATCGGTGACGGTGACGGGACCACCTTGCTCGATCTGATTGCGGAAGAGGGGGACGACCGAGCCATTGGAGCCCAGAACGTTTCCGAAACGGACGGCGGCGAAGTCGGTATGGCTGTCCCGACGGCACTGAATCACCATTTCGCACAGACGCTTGGAAGCGCCCATGACGTTGGTGGGATTGACTGCCTTATCGGTGGAGATCAGCACGAACTTGGAGCAACCGTACTTTTCCGCCACGTTGGCGGTATTATAGGTGCCGAAAACGTTATTCTTGATGGCCTCGCAGGCGCTGTGCTCCATGAGGGGCACGTGCTTGTGGGCGGCGGCGTGGAAAACAATCTCGGGTCGATAGGCCTGGAAGATACTGTCCAGGCGGGCCGCGTCCCGAACCGAGGCGATCTCCACGGTCAAACGGAGCTTGTTTCCGTATTTGCGAACGAGCTCCTGCTGGATATCGTAAGCGTTATTCTCGTAAATGTCCAGAATGATGAGGTGGGCGGGGTTGTGGGAGGCGATCTGACGGCAGAGCTCGCTGCCGATGGATCCGCCGCCTCCGGTGACCAACACCACGCGTCCCTGATAGTAGCGGGAAATATCTTCAAAATTGATGTGCTGATCCAGGGATTCGCGGCCAAGAAGCTCCTCGTAGCGGAAGTTGCGGAGGGTACCCTTACTGCGGTTGTCACCGAGATTTTCGTGATCGTAGCGCTTGACAGGGTAGCCTGCTCGGTTATACAGATCAAAGATCCGGCGGTTTTCTGTGGCAGAGAGATTGGGAATGGCCACGAACACCTCCTGTACCTCCAGTGAGCTCAATACGTTGATGATGTGGTCGTCCTCTCCGTACACGTCCAGGTCAGAGATCCGCTGACCCACCTTGGAGGGGTTGTTGTCAATGAAACAAACGGCTTTATAATGAGTTACGGGGTTCATGCGAAGCTCCTCGGCCAGATGGAAGCCAACCTGTCCGGCTCCCACGATGGCGATGTTGATCTTTTTCACCTGAGGAATGCCCGGGGTGTGGGCTTTACTCTGCATATTTTGGTATTGGTGAAGAAGCTGGTAGCCAAACCGGAGCGCCAGAGTGCTCATGTTGAACAGAACCACCACCAGAAAGGTCTGCCAGAAGCCCAGGTAGATATGCTGCGTGTCCATATAGGACAGAAAACCTGTCAGAAGAAGGGCAAGCACGCCGCCGGCAGCATCCGCGATCATCATGGAGAGATACGCGCGGACGTTGGGATACCGCCAGATGTTGCGGTATACGTCCAGCAGGGAACGGGAGGTCAGGAGAATGATCAGCAGGATGAGAAAATTGGCCCAGAAATTCAGCCAATTTCGGCCATCATATCGTCCCGAGAGGGAAGCAACCAGAATGTTGACGGCGTAAGCCATCACAAAGCAGGCGGTGTCAATGAGAAGCAGAAGGTGGTGACGGCCACCGGGGAATTTTTTTCCGGCGGTGGGCTTGTTCTGTTGTGCGGACATGAAAACCTCCAAATGTATGTAATAGCGTAACGTGCTTGCAGAGAGGGGGATCGTGAGGGACAGAGGCGGGACCGTCAGCCTTCGGGGTCTTCCAGGTAACGGGCGTGGGCGGCGGAACAGCAGACGCAGTATGGAAGGGTGTGGGGGAGGAGGGGAATCAGAACGGTGACCACCGAGATCAGCGCCCAGCCGAGCAGAGGCAACCGCCAGAGCAGGACAAGCAACGGGGGGCGACGGAAGCTGCGGAAATAGCGATCGGCATCCCGCAGGGAGAGCTGCTCGTGGAGAAACACGAAATACCCGAATCCGGCTCGCCGTCCGGACAGGAAAAAGGCAACCAATCCCCACAGGATACACAGGAGCAGACAAAGGGCGGTCAGAATTCCGCGCAGGGTTGGGGAGGGAGACAGGACACCGGTGGTAATCGTCAGACGAAACGCGGAGTAGAGAAGGCAGGGAGCGGCGACGGTCAGAAGAATCCAGCCCAACGCTTCCAGCCCTACTGCCAGGGAACGGCCATAGGCTCGCGGAGAGGTGAAGGGATAGAACAGCTGAGACAGGGTCGGGGGGGAGGCGGTGACGGCGTGGCCACGGATGCTCTCCTTGGCAGGGGCGGTCATAAGGCAGGCAAGCCGCCAGGCTCCGCTCAAAAGAGGGAGGAGAATGAACAGGCAGAGCAGGGCAAAGAGGAGGTCTGCCAGACTGCTGAGCAGGTCGTCCGAGATCACCTCGGGATTAGTCAGCAGGGAGGCCAGGGTGTAGGCGCCTGAGGAAAGCATGTAGAAACCCATGGCGACCGTCATGGCGGTGACGTAGCTGAGCAGCAAGGTCAGGCGGTGGCGGCTACCGCTACGATCCAGGGTTTTTCCGGCCTGACGGCGCAGGTTGGATGCCTGTGCTCGTACGTCAGCAAGTCTGTCCCGGCGAGCTTTTTTCGGGGATGCGGTCGCGGTATCCATGCCGAGTCCTCCTTTTTTAAAAATTTTGTGAGTCACCCTATGATCCTACTTTGGATCAGACGGAATGCTCCGATGGCAATCAGCTATGCCAGTAGCCTCCGCAGAGGATACGGGTGATGGCGGCGCTTTCATCCAGTACCAGGAGGTCGGCACGCTTGCCCACCTCGATGGAGCCGATCTCGGCCTCCAGCCCGATTTCCAGAGCGGGGGCCATGGTGGCGGCGTAGATGGTCTGCTCCAGAGAAGCACCGGTGAAATCTCTGAGATTACGGACTGCCTCCCACATGGACAGGGTGCTGCCGGCGATGGCACCGTCGTGGGTGCGTGCCTTGCCGTCCTTGACGGTGACGGGGTTGCCTGCGATACGGTATTCGCCGTCGGGACAGCCCGTGGCTTCCATAGAGTCGGAGATGAGCGTTAGCCGTTCCCCTGCCAGTCGGTAAGCCAGGGCCACCATGTGGGGGGCTATGTGGAATCCGTCGCAAATCAGCTCGCAGAAGGCGGTGTCCGAAAGCAGACCGGCCGCTACGGCGCCGCCGTCCCGATGATGGAGAGGGGGCATGGCGTTGAAGGTATGGGTCAGTGCGGTAACGCCCTGCTCAAAGAGTGCGTTAGCGGTGACGTAGTCCGCGTCGGAATGGCCGAGGCTGAGGGTAGCGCCCAGAGCCAGGGCGCGGCGGAGGAAGGCACCGTCCCGATCCAGCTCCAGGGCCGCCGTTACGTGACGGGCGCCGTCCATCCGGGACAGGAGAGCTTCCAGCTCGTCGGCGTTGGGCTCCACCAGCAAATCGGCGGCGTGGGCGCCTCTGCGTTTGACGTTGAGGTAGCGGCCCTCCAGGTGGGTGCCTGCCACGTAGGGAAGTGCCCCTTGGGATGCGGCGGCCTCCTTTCGAAGGGTGTTGATGCGGTCAATGGCGGTTTCCAGCTCATCCAAGGGGGCGGAGGCCAGAGTCGGCATAACGGTGGTCACGCCGCTGTCCAGATAGGATCTGGCCATGTGCGTCATGAGGGTCTGATCGGCGGAGCCGAAGTCGCCGCCCGCACGGCCATGGGTATGCACGTCCACCAGACCGGGGATGACTCGTCGGCCTCGGGCGTCAAAAATCTCGGCATCCTCCGGAGGGGTAAGCTCGGTGGAAGCCACCTGCGCGATCTTACCGTCGGAGATCAGAATCCAGCCGTCAAAGAAGGTACGGGTTGGGGTATGGTAAATGCTTGCGTTGTGAATCAGAATGTGTCGCACGACTTTGTCCTCCCTTTGGGGATATATATGATGTGTGGCGGAATGCCCGTAAAAATATCCACTCTACATTATAGCAAATTTCTATGAATTTTGCAAGAGATTTTGCAAAAAAAGAGGGACACGATCGTATCCCTCTTTCAATAAAAGAATAAAAAGCAGGGAGAGATGGAAAATCTCTCCCTGCTTTGGCAGGAAATTAAGCCTCGGGCTGTGCGGCCGAGGTGATCTGCATGGCGGCCTCGTCGGCATTGATGGTGCCGGGGCAGTTGAGGGCATCGCCGCCACAGGTGCCGGTGATGGCGCAGCCTGCCTCCACGGTGATGGACATGGTGGCCTGGAGGGCGTCGTCGATGCAGTTGATCTCCACCTTAGAGCCGGCGGTGATCAGAACGTATCCCTTGTCGGTGCGGTCGGCGGTGTCGGATTTAATGGCATCCTCGCCACCGGACAGCTTGACCTTGGCGTTCTCGATTTCCACGCTATCGTTGCCCTTGAGGATGTTGTTGACACCCGTGACGTTCAGGGTGCAATCCTTGATGCGCAGGTCGTTCTTACAGCCGATACCGTTGTTGTAGTTGCCGTTGACGTTCAGGGTACCCTCGCCCTTAATGGTCAGGTCATCGGAGGAGTAGATGCAGGCGTTGGGCTTATCCTCGGCGGGGTTGGCGAACTGGTACAGGGTCGCGTCAGTCAGGGTGTTGACAGAGCCTGCGGCCACCACGATGGTGCACTTGTCGGCGCTCTCAATGTAGAGGGGAGCCGAGGTGTTGCAGGAGGCGGTGAAGTTGTTGAAGATCAGCTCTACCTGCTCGGTCTTGGGAACGGCCACCTTGATCTGACCATTGGACAGGTCGCCCTTCAGCTCGTAGGAGCCGCCGCGGGTAATGACGAAGGCGCCGCCCTGAACCGTAATGCCGGTATCCTGAACCGAGGTGGAGAGCTTGGTGCCGTCGAAGGTCAGGACGATGGTAGTGGGGGAGGAGGGAGTCTGATTGTTGTTGTTGTTACCGGGGGTTTGATTGTTGCCGGGATCAATGACACCGGGCTGGGTATCCACGGGACGGCCGCTTTCGTCGGTCTGGTTGGTCGTGCCGTCGTTAGTGCCGCCGGGAGTCTGATGATCGCAGGCGATGAGGGTGAGGGCCAGCAGGACTGCCAGCAGAAG
>JAFQOC010000466.1 GCA_017420845.1 Clostridia bacterium | reverse complement strand
GGGCTTTGCCCCTGCACCCCTTGGAGTAGCCGCAACCCAACGCACCGATAAACTGCAATTTGAAAAACACACGCTGACCCGATCAGCTTACAGAAACTCCCCCGCCCGCAGGCGGGTGGGGGAGCAGATATTCATAAACGAAAGGAATCAGCCCTTGCAGAACTCCACAGCGGCATCGGCGGCCGAAGCAGCATCGGGGGTGTAGATATCCGCACCGATCTTCTTGCAGAAATCCTCGTTGACGGGAGCGCCGCCGATCATGATCTTGACCTTGTCGCGCACACCCAGCTCAACAGCCTTCTTGACCACGTCCTCCATGACACCCATGGTGGTGGTCAGAAGTGCCGAGCAAAGAATGACCTGACAATCCTGCTCAATGGCGGTCCGAACAAAGGTCTCGGGAGCGACGTCGGATCCCAGATCGATGACCTCCAGACCCTTGCCCTCCAGCATCATCTTGACCAGATTCTTGCCGATGTCGTGGAGGTCGCCCTGCACCGTTCCGATGCAGACCTTGCCCGTAGCCTGCACGCCGGCGGCGGCCAGGTGGGGCTTGAGAATGGCGGTGCCCTTGTTCATGGCGCGGGCGGCCACCAGCACCTCGGGAACGTAGACCTCGTTCACCTTAAACTTCTCGCCAATGATATTCATGCCTGCCAGCAGGCCCTCGTTCAGAATGGCATCGGGGGATACGCCCTCGTCCAGAGCCTTCTGTACCAGCTCGGCCACGATCTTGGCCTTGCCCTTTTGCAGGTTCTCGGATATTTCGTTCAGAATCGCGATGCTCATAGTCGTTTCTCCTTTATTTGTTTGAATTTTTGTTTCCATAATTTGGTCGGCGGGATGCTCTCCCTGCCGATAGGCGTTGGGGGTCATGCCCATCCGCGCCTTGAAGGTGCGGTAAAAGGTGGGAATATCCCGCAGACCGCAGGCATAGACGATCTGCTCGGCCGTCAGCTCGGTCTCCCGCAGAAGACGGCAAGCCTGCTCCAGACGGACACGGCGAAGGTAGTCCCCGAAGGGCTCTCCCGTCACCCGACGGAAGATGCGGCAGAGATAGGATTTACTGATGTACAGGGAGGCGGCGATGCTCTCCAGGGTAAGACCGCTATCCCCGTACCGCTCCATGACGGCCCGCATGACCTCCATGGCCACCAGCCGCTCCTTGGGGCGGGGAGCCGCGGGAGAATTCTCCCTCTGGGAGGCGTATCGCCCCATCATAATGAGGATATTGATGAGGTAGGACTTCACCGCCATCTCCCACTCGGGGCGGCGGCGGCTCAGCTCCTTCTCCATACGGGTGACGGTGCGCTCCACGTCCTCCAGGGTGCGGGAGGTCAGCATGACGTAGACCGTCAGAGGATCCTCGCGGAAAAGGCCGTAGCAGTAGCGGGGGCTGTCGGGATCGGCGGCCTCCCCCTCGAAAATCTCAGCGGGATCAAAGACCAGATTGCACACCGTAGGGCATTCCCCGTCCTCGGCGGCGAAGTAGGCGTGGGGCACCCCTGCCCCGATGACGTAGGTATCTCCCGAATTACACTCGGCGAACCCGTCGGGGGTACGGTGAATCCCCCGTCCGGACAGGACGATACTCACCTCCACGAAGTCATGGACGTGGAGCTGAGACAAGGCGTTTTCGGGCGAGTAAGCGCCCTCCACGGTCACGCGATTGATATACAGGGGAGCGTCCGCAAGCAGCTCCGCCTTCCGCAAAAGGGCAGGGACGCCCATGGATCCGACGGTACTCATACGCGGATTTTCTTGATCTCCTCGGCGTAGTACTGCACCAGCTCGAACTTGGTGCCGGGCATGAGTCTGTGGTCGGGGCAGGGGATGAAGCCGCCCAGAGAGACCAGACGCTTCATGCGCTCGATCTCGGCGTCCACGGCGGCCTTGTCACGGCGCAGAGCGGTTTTGTCCATGCCGCCAATGCCCAATATCCGCTCGCCGTACTTCTTGCGGGCGGCCTCAAATTGGTCGCCCCAGACACCGACTTCAATGGGGAAGAGGACATTGACACCGTTATCCAGCCATGTGGGAATGAGCTTATCCACCACACCGTCACAGTCCAGAGAGATAATGTCGATGCCATATTGATGAAGCAGATCGTTTCTCTTTTTGTAATGCTTACCGCAGAGCTCGTCAAAGATCTCGGGAGAGAGCAGGGGACCGTTCTTGAAGCAGATATCCTCCCAGTAGTGGGCGAAATCGAACTTGGCACCCGTCTCCAGCACGGCCTTCACGCACTCGTACTGCATATCCGCAAAAGTGTCCACCACGTCGGCGAACAGATCCTCGTCCTCGTCGTAAAGCAGGTAGCTCATACCCACCACCGAGACCATATCGCGGACGGAACCCAGCACCGAGCCTACGTGGAAGCCCACGGGAACGTCCTTGGGACGGTGCTCGTTGAAATGCCGGAAGGCCTCTACATTGACCCGTTCGGGGGTAAACTGCATTTTGGGGCGGTAGAGGGTCTCAAATGCTTCCCTGTCCTTGAGGAGGTAGTCGTCCTCCGAGGGGATGGAAGTGATACCGGGCTTGATCCTCTCTATGAGACCATTGTGGTTTTGCACCCGACGGGATCCATCGGGCAGGGTCTCCAGCACCTTGGTCTCAAAGCCGGGATACAGGCCGTTGTTGGTTCCTACCACGTGGTTCCAGTTGAAGTCCCAACCGATGAGCCTGTCCAGTTCGGCCTCCTTGGCACTGCCGTCGTGGCAGCCTTGTGCCAGCTCGGCAGGGATCTTTCCCTGCTCTGCCCACTCAGTCAGAAGCTCGGGCCAGTAGTTGAAATGGACGGCGGGGAGACGGTCGGCGGGCTTGTAATGCAGGATGTTCATGGCGCGCTCTAAGTTGGTCATGATGGTTCTCCTTTACGGTTATTCAATGGAATCGGTGAACAGAACAGGCACCAGATACGCGCCCCAGTCCTCGTCACGCCAGTACACGTTGTCGCGGGTTGCAATCACCCGCTCGTCGGGGATCAGGTGGTTTTCGTTGGTATAGAAAGCACCTTGCTGAGAGCTGAAAGGGCCGCTGACCATACAACCGCAATCACGGCAGAAGAAATAGCGTTCTGCACACACGTGGGTTCCGGGGTGTTCCTTTTCCTCGATCGTGTGCGTTCGCTTCAGCCGCCGATTTTTCGTGTCGTACTGGCCGAGAGGCTTGACCATGTGTACGACCAGGGTTGCAGTCGCATCCTTTTTGTGGGTAAAATTGCTCACCACCGAGATGCGGTTGCCGTATTTGAGTTCATTCTGATAGATCGCCTGTATGGCGGGGCATAATGTCAACATAGGCTCACTCTCTCGCTAGTTTATAGATCAGGTCATACGCAAACTCCAAGTCCTCAATGGAGCAATGGTTCTGCACGAAATGGGTGGTGCAAACCAGCCAGCGCTTGCCGCGAAGCAGACCGAACACCCGACGGATCTCGGCCTCCAGCTCGTCGCGGGGCATGAGTCCGATGGCGTACTGGACGCAGATACCGCCCAGGATGGCGAACTTGTCGGCGTATTTCTCCAAATACGTATCGTAGGACATACCCGCCCGCTCCTGCCAGGGGTGCACCACGTCAAGACCCAGATCCACGATGCCGTCGGCCACCTTCATGACGCAGCCGTCGGAGTGGAGACTGCACAGGCACCCTCTGGCGTGGACGTGATCCACCACCTTCTTGAAGTGGGGGTAAATGATCTTTCGCCACAGCTCGGGGCTGAACATGAGATCCTTCTGAGCACCCCAGTCATCCGAGACGTGGATCATGTCCGCACCCATGTCGATGCAATGATCCGCGAACCGAATGGTCCACTCAGCCTGACGGCGGTACAGCTCGTCCAGCTCGTCGGGGTAGACGGCCAGCCACATGAGGTGGTTCTCGATGCCGAACAGCCCGTTGAAGTTCTCAAAGAAGCCGGGAGTCTGAACGTAGCAGAAGCGCCCCCTCTCCTTGTGGTGCGCCATGGCCAGGCGGATGTTCTCGTAATCAGCCGGGTTGTCGGGATCGCTGAAGATGGGCTGATCCAAAAGCAGATCGGGGGTCAGATCCTCGCTCTCGATGGGAGCGACGGTGTTGATGAAGGGACGGTTGAAGGGATCGGGCCCGCCGAAGATATGGGCGATATCAAACTCATACTTGTCCTCCATGGCGGCAACCGAGCCCCAATGCTCGGTAATTTCGGCGCCCAGATTTCCCGCCACCCAGCCGTAAATGGGCTGACGGTCGTAGGGCTGACCCAGAATGGCCGCGCGGACTCTCTCGGTACTGTTCATAGAATACCTCCAGTATACATAGTACTGTCATTATACCATATAATCCCCCGCCGAAAAATAGGGTATCATTGTTTTTACCCCCAATTTCGGCAACAAAACCACACAGTACCTCTTTTCCCTATTATACCATATCTTCCCCGTCCTGACAAGCCCCTTTGAGAAAAAAGCGACCCTCCGCCCGCGGACGGAGAGTCAGCCCCTATTTACTTAGAGTAGATCATCCCGATCCCCTGCTCCAGCTGGGCGGCGGAGATCATACCCGTGGCAGAGGCCACGGCCTCCCCCTCGGCGTTGATGAAGTAGGTCTGAGGGATGGAGCGGATGCCGTAGACCGTGGCGGCCTGGTAGTTCACGTCGTAGTACACGGGGAAGGTATAGCCGTGGGTCTTGATAAAGTCCTTGGCCACCTCCACCGTCTCCATCTGGTTGTCGGTCATGTTCACCATGAGGAACACCACCTCGCCGTCGTACTTCTTATAAGCGTCCTCGAAATCGGGTAATTCTGCCTTGCAGGGCGGGCACCAGCTGGCCCAGAAGTTCAGCACAATGGGCTTGCCGAAGAAGTCCGAGAGCTTGACCGAGTTCCCTTCCCCGTCCAGCACGGTGAAGTCGGGGGTCTTGTTTTCGCTCTCTCCCTCGGTCTTTTCCTCAGTCGGGGCGGAGGTGTCGGAGGAGGCTGTGGTGCTATCCTCCGCGGCGGAGTCTGTCTCAAGTCCACGATCGGCGGGGGAACAGGCGGTTGCCGTCACGAGTAGCAGAAGGGCGAGTAAGGTAGTCAGCAGGCGAATGACGTATATCTTCATAAAAAACTCCTTTTCACGTTTTTGTCCTCCTATTATACCATAAACCGCGCCTCTTGTCCATAACGTAGCATAAATTTTTTTCATCAAATTTCATCTTCCCGTCTTCGGGTGAATGGAGCCGCCCAAAAGTGAGCAAACTACCCACTACAGGACGCCAAGCGTGTCTGCCGCCCACGGGCGGAACTACCACTATGAGAGGTATTTTCATGAAATTCATCATAAAACTCACCGCCCTTGCCTTGGCTCTGGCCACGCTGGGCGGTATATTCGCCGCATGCCGGCGGGGCGGGGACGCGGTCGGTGACGGCACCGGCAGCGGAAACCAGAACGGTGCCGACGGTAACAAGCAGACGATTTCCCTCACGGTCTGGGGCGCCCAGGAGGATCAGCAAATGCTGAAGGAAATGTGCGATGCCTACGCAAAAGAGAACGCCGACAAGACCTACAAGTTTCACTTCGGCGTGCTGGGGGAGGGCAACTCCTCGGACAAGATCCTCAACGACGTGGAGGCAGGCCCCGACATCTTCAGCTTCCCCAGCGACCGCATCAATACCTTCTACGCCGCGGGAGCTCTGGCGCGCATCGGCGGTGACGCTGAGACCCGTGTCAAGACCGAAAATACCGAGGGCTCTGTGGACGCCGCCACGGTAAAGGTCAACGGCGAGGATCACCTCTACGCCTTCCCCGTCACGGGTGACAACTGCTATTTTCTCTACTACGACAAGAGCGTTTTCAAGGATCCCAAGGATCTGCAGAGCCTGGACAGAATCCTCGACACCGCTGAGGCCGCGGGCAAGAAGGTGCATTTCAAGATCAACGACGACGGCTGGTATCTGGCCTCCTTCTTCTTCGCCGACGAGGATCTGAAGTACGACGTCACCTACAACGACCGCATGGTGGAGGAGAAAATCACCATCAATTTTGATTCCGAGGACGGTCTGGACGTCATGAAGTCCCTTCGCCACTACGTGAACCGCAAGGGGCTGGTTGCCCAGACCGACGACTCCAAGATCATCGCCGCCTTCACCCCCGACAAGAACGGCAACCGTGAGGCTGCCGCGGCGGTCAGCGGTACCTGGAACGCCACCACCATCAAGCAGCTTTTGGGGGACGACATGGGTGTGTGTATTCTGCCCAATTTCTGTCTCGGTATCTCC
>JAFQOC010000465.1 GCA_017420845.1 Clostridia bacterium | reverse complement strand
CTTAAGAATCCCCAAAAACCTTTAATTAGGGAATTGAACAAAAAAAGAGAAGTCACTTTACATGGAGAGTGGCTTCTCTTTTTTCTTTATCCATCAATGGGTTACACTATGGTAACAGGGTGTCATGAATACCGTCTGGGGTCATTGGTCTCGCCCAGTAAATAGTCAATACTGGTGTTATAGAAGCGGGCGAGCTTGATGAGGATTGCCGTGGGAATGTCATTCTCTCCCGTTTCATATTTGGAGTAGCCCGTCTGGGACATTCCGAGGTATTTGGCCACGGCTGTCTGATTGAGATCGCGATCCTCCCGCAGGTCACGGAGTCTGGGGTACATAGGAACACCTCCCTGAAAGATTTGTGATCATTATAAAATAATCTGTTTCAGGGTATTGACATTTAACCTAAAATAGGTTATAATATTTTCAAGAAGGAGGTGAGTTCTGTGTCATTAGAAGATATGTTTGAGTCGGAGTCATTTTTGATTGTGCTTCTCGGTGGATTGGCGGTCATGTTCATTGTGTTCATTCTTGCTTTTTTGTCAAAGCGAGTGGAGGAGATAGAATACAATGATAGCCAACCGAAATTAGTAGTAAAGTCCATTATCATTGAAAAGAATCCTGCGCAAAACAACCCAAATGTAGGGTATATTATTCTTTTTGAATTTTTCGATGGAGGCAGAATAGAATTATTTGTTCCCCCAGATCAAGGAAAACTGATGGCAAAGGGTGATCGCGGAAGTCTTACATACCAAGGAAGAAAATTCTATTCTTTCGATAGAATGACAGATCATGTATCCGATAGTTCAAAGTGAAGAAAAATGCATCATCAAATAACAGTATATCTTTAAGGGAATACTCCCATGGCGAATAGGTCCAACTACAAAACGGCTGATTCATAATGAGTCAGCCGTTTTATTTAAAGTATAATTAACGGAAGTAAGTCTTTAGGTGTATGAGACAAAATCGTTGCCCCGTTTTCAATCAAAAATTCCTTATCCCGCAGCCCCCACGTCACCGAAATACACGGCATCCCGCAGTTTCTTGCGGTTTGAATATCCACGTCGGAGTCCCCGATGTATACCGCCCCTTTGGTAGTCATCCCCAGCTCCTTCAGCGCCTCGTACACCGTATCCGGCGCGGGCTTTTTTCGCACCCCGGCCCGCTCTCCAATGGCGACCTCCACCAGGTCTCCGAAGTATTTCTCGCAGAGCTTTTTGGTCGCGGCGTCAAACTTGTTGGACACCACCGCCACACGGATCCCCTGCTCCCGCAAAGCCGTGAGCATTTCTATGATCCCATCGTAAGGCCTCGTGTGATCCTCGCAAATGGCGGCGTAGGTGGTCTTGAAATCAGCGAGAACGGAGAGGATGGTCTTTTCGTCGGTGCCCGCGGGGACGGCGCGGCGGATGAGCATTTCCACCCCGTTACCCACGAAAAGGCGCACCTCGTCCCGACTGCGACGGGGCAGGGAATGACGCTCCAGCGCGGCATTGGTGGCGCGATACAGGTCCTCTAAGGTATCCAGTAGGGTGCCGTCCAGATCGAATACGGCGGTTTGGTAAGGCATGGTTGTCCTCCTTTTATATATGAGTGCGCGGGGCAGGCGGTTGAATCATGCTCCAAATTGCAGTTTATCGGTGAGTTTGAACATTCACGTTCCGCTTGCACCTTGGCAGGGGTGCAGGGGGCGAAGCCCCCTGCACAAAAAAGCGAAGGGGGGCGGTGTCGGAGGGGCTTTTCTCCATGCCGCACCACGGACAAATGCTGCTTTAGCGGCATTTGT
>JAFQOC010000464.1 GCA_017420845.1 Clostridia bacterium | reverse complement strand
GGTATATCACTTCCAAACCGAAGGGATCCCCGACTGTATTCAGGGCACGCAGGTTATGGACGGCAAGTTTATCCTTGTCCAGTACCAGACCTATAAGGACTACCGCAATCCCTACAACGAGTCTGCTCCCGAGTGGGCCCACAGTTATCGATTCATCGTTTTTGATATGGAGACCGGGCAGGCCTATGAGCTTGGCGTTGATATCTCGACCCAGTCCATGCACAACCACACCGGCTGGTATTGATACACAAGAGCCCCATGATACCCATGCTTATCAAGTAACATCCACGAAAGGAGATTTCTCATGCTCCGCTATGAAATCAAAAAGATCCTCGGCAACCGCTTCGTCGTATTCTTCTTCCTCCTTATGTTTGCCGTCAACGCCATCCTGTCGGCGGTCTCGGTCATGAGCATCCCGGCCTCCCCCGAGACAGACCTGTCCGCCGAGGAGCTGGCCGCCATTGAGGAGATCTTTGCCCGCTACGAGGAGGATCCCGAGGCATTCCTCACCGAAATGGACACTCTGTACGCCTACTCCCAAAGGCTCACCGAGGTGCAGGTGCAGATGACCATGGATGCCATGATGAACGGGGTGGATCTGTCCACCCTGTCCATTCAGGACTACTGGCCCGAGTACAACGACGAAATTTGGGAGAAGATCCAGGAATACAACGGCACCTACCGCTATTTCCGCAACGTCAAGAACTACATAGACGTCACCCGCATCGAAAAGTACGACGAGGTCATCGCCCGCGCCGAGGCCGCCAAGATCGAGTACGTGGCCTTCGGCATGAGCGAGAACAGCTACGACTACCGCTATCAGGACGACGTCATCGACATTTACACCGTGGGCAAATACGTCCCCTTGGAAATCGAGCGGGACATCGGCTGGAACCACTATTTCGCCTACGCCGACGGCAATATCTGCCTCATCCTGTTTTTGCTGGTTCTCGTCCCCGGCCTCCTTCTGGACGAGAAAAAGAACGGCACCTACCCCATTATCCGCGCCACCAAGCGGGGACGGCTTACTACCATGCTGGCCAAGCTGGCGGCCATGCTGTCGGTCATTGTGATCGCGGTCATCACCTTCTCGGCCACCACCCTGATCCTGTTTGGGGCGGAGTTCGGCTTCTCGTCCCTGTCCAATTACATTCAGATCTTTGACGATTACCTGTTCTGCCCCTACATCGTCACCGTAGGTGAGTATCTGGGTCTGTCCCTCATCATCAAGATCCTGACCCTGTTCGCCCTGGGGACAGTCATCCTCACCGCCTCCTTCCTGCTCCGCAACTACGCCTTGACCTACCTCACGGGTCTTGTCATCGGCGGTGTGAACTTTTTCGTCTACTTCACCGACTATCTGGATATCAACAGCCCCCTGCGCCTGCTCAATATCTTCACCATCATGGACGCCGAGGTCTGCTTCTCCCGCTACTACGCCATCAACGTCTTCGGCCGCTGTCTGCCCTACCTCACCGCCATTTTCCTGTTCATGGGGCTGATTGCGGTGATCTTCGGTGTTTGGGCGACACTGCTCTACTGCCGCTCGGCAGGTGGACGCTCCCTGCGGAAGGGGAAAAAGCTCTTCAAGATCCCCAACGTGGCTCTGCCTTGCTTCATCCCCGGCTTTGCTGGCTTTGAGCTTCACAAGGTGCTGTTTGCGGGCAAGTATATCCTGCTCATTGCCGTTATCCTGCTGGTCAAGGGCTACCAGATCCACACCACCGATCCCGTCAACTACTCCTTCTCGGATACCCTCTACAAGGAGTACATGACCATGCTGGAGGGGGAGGTTACTCAGGAAAAGCTGGACTTCATCACCGACGAGCGCGCCGAGATCGACACCATCCGAGGCATGGAGAAGGAGATGGAGGCCAACTACCGTGACGGTCTCATCACCTACGACGAGTACGTGGAGTACCAAGGTCAGCTGGAGGACGCCAAGGCCAGAGACGACGTGTTCAAGGTCGTGGAGGCTCGCAGAGACTACCTGCTGGAACAGATCGAGGCGGGGCACGATGCCCATTTCGTCTACTCCACAGGCTGGAACCGGATGTTCGGGCGGGGCTTTGACTACTTGCTCTACATCTTCGCTTTGGTCTTTGGCGCTATGCTCTTTACCACCGAGTACAGCGCGGGCGTGTCGGGCATCCTCCGCGCCACCAAGCGAGGACGGGGGGAACTGTTCGCCACCAAGTATGTCATCTCCGTGGTCGCCTGCGCCCTCATGGCCATTGTCTGCGGCTATCTCGACCATACCAAGCTCACCGAGCTGTACACCTTCGCCTCGGCTACCGCGCCCGTCCAGAGCCTGCCCATCCTC